>JAFUJY010000093.1 GCA_017467985.1 Bacillota bacterium | reverse complement strand
TGATCATAATGTACAATTGATTTCCTATCAGTTGAATACGATGATGCGGACTAGGCTCATTAAAATGTTCTTTGTTGATAATTATAATCGGTTCTTCATCTGAGTTCATACTTTCAGCATATACAATTGTGCTTTCCGAGGGAATCCCCTTATTTACAATAGATGTTCCACCAGCCATATAAACATATCCACGATGAATTTGTACAAAACGATCCCCATTTAACATGCTATTTAATTCTTCATCCATCTGCTTCACTTTTTCTCGATTGGTTCCATCTAAATCCATGCGCCATAAATACAGATGAGATACTTGACCAAATTCAACCTTTTCCCATCCAACCCAATATAGCTGATGATCATAAACAGTAAGTCCTGCTGCAACATATACTTGTCCATTACAATCGATCGTACCATGAGTACATTCCGGCTTTCCGCATAAAACTCCGCTATACCCGCTTTGCTTATCAATATATATAATAAAATCATCTGTCAAACTATAAAACGCATTTTCCGTTTCACATAAACCTGTTGTTAATGTTTGAAACTGCCGCTGAATGTCATACTCCTCTAAATATTGATCCGTAGCAAACTTCTCGTTGGCCAGATATATATAATTATTCTCACTATTATTTACAACAATCTCTCCATCTGTTTCTTTATCAACCGCACACGATGATAATAATAACATCACTAATAAAACACTTATAAATCTTCTCATCACTTCCGCCTCCTGTAATAAACAGCAATGAACAAAGACTTAAAACACAAGTATAAGCCTTTGTTCATCCTCATCAAATATTAGTAATACGCAGTTAAACTTCTAACGTAACTCCCAAGAAAATAATAATCCACTTCCGCCCTTCCTGGATATAATCCCGCAACATTCCTTTCACTAGTACACGAAGAGCCCCCTGATGCACCTATTGTCTGTACAGCTCTGTCCTCATATATATAATCATATACATATCCATTCACAGAACAAGACAATACCTCTTCCGGCAACTGATACTCATAGTCTTGTACTTCTGCTGTAAATGAAGCAACAACATGTGTATCAGTAAAATACAATGAACTTGTACACTTATACCCGGTTATCGTCTCTGTCTTTGATATTGCATTTACCGCCATCGTGGATCCGAACACCATTATCAGGCACATCATCCAGATAATCAGCTTTTTTGTTTTCAAAACAATTCCTCCTTCGCTCAGAAAAACTTCTCAGCAGATAAATATTAATTTCAAAAGCGCTTTTGATGCTTTTGTCCTACCACACCAAGAGCGCTTTTTCAATCTTTTGAAATCGAATCTGTCGGTTTCAGTCGTTTTTTACTTTTCGCCTAAATATTCCTTTACTCCCTTCAGATAGGATTCATAGCTAATATAGAACTTCTCTGCCCCCATCTGATACAACAAAAGATACATTTTCTCTCCAGACCCTTTCATGGCTTTTATATAATTGCCATTTACCATGCAGGTCCGGCTGATACGGATCATTTCTGAACCTTGACCATTTTCCATCATTTGCAGCATTATATTGTGGGCCAGGAAGGTTTCACAGCTCAAATGATGAGCGATATCACCCGAAGCATTCACATAATAGATATGATGAACACCCCGTTCAATTCGGATACACAGAATGTCCCTAACAAGCATTTTCCTTTCAGGATAAATACGCATAGGAAGCTCAAGATATGCTGCCTCTTGACTTTCATCCGTGCAAATCTTCTTCAATTGCACAACAAGTTCTGCAGTTGCATTCTTTTCGAAAAGGAACTGTATACCATATTCCTGCATACACTTTTTTCGATAGTGTCTTAAATGAGTGTACACCCACAAAGGGGTATTTTTATGTCCCAACGCCTTTCGTATTACATCAATACGTTCCCATTCAACTATCTGCCGTTCATTCTCAAGCTCCATTATGACAAGATCCACATTGAACTGTTTCTGCAGTATGATACTAAGGGCCTCATCGGTACTGTATGTACAAATAAGAACCGGCGTATCCTCTGGCAATCGAATGGCTGAAGCTGCTGCCGGGTATAACCCCGGCAGTGCTTCTTTTACACATTTTACTAAAATCTCAGCTTCGCTTCTCGTTTTTTCAATGTACAAAATTGTAATATTCTTCATTGGTAATTATCCCACCTCACGGGTAGACCCACATACCAATCGTACGACTGCTGCCACTGCTGTTTTCAGCTACAAAAGCAACATAGCCTCGATACTCATAACCATCAATACCATCGTAGGTGACATAGGAACCATATTCTCTGACATCATATCCGCATAAATACGAATAACTCTGTTGCCAACAGGTCTTAACTGTTCTCCAATCTTCTGTATCGTCTGCACGCTCGTAAATGTATACAACGGCTGCCCCAATACGACTCATTGTGGAAACGCCTTGAGCCCAGAACTCTAATGTAATATCTCCATTTTCATTCGTAATATATGCGTCATAGTCCTTAAAATACTCATCTGCCAAGGGCGTCGCATCCGCCTCAGGCATCGCCGCCGATACCGGCAATATACTCTGCATTGCAATAACCATTACTAACAATACACAAACCCACTTATTTTTCATTTTCACCATAACTATCTTCCTTTCTCATAAATCGAATCGATCATCTGCCGCATATCTTCTTTAGATATACGGCCATCAATTGACATTTCATAGTTGTCAATTACCCAAACTGCAACCAACTCTTCCAGGTTATAAAAAATCATATGTTCCACACCATTGACCGTATAGATTTCCACCTCACGTTCATCTTTTTCATAGTTTCCCTGAGGAGTTCGTTTCCATATTCTCACATCGCAAAATAGTTCATCATTTTTAGTTTCATTATAAAATGAGACCGTAAAAATCTTAAAACTCAAAGACTCCCTCGACGTTGTCTCCACATACTCATACCCTTCTGGCACCCACTTCGGCAAATACTCAACCGGCAAATCCTCCGGAAATTCGCCCTCCAATTCAGACAGGTTCAGATTCTTATCTGCTCCCTGACCAAATTGCAGCTTACTGTCATTCCAGGTAATTACGGTGTTCCATACTTTTATGGCTGTCACCTGCAATTCGGGTACTACTGCAAATAACAATACAATACAAGCCGCTGTGGCTACAAGACCCCGCAGCCAGCCATATTGATGGGGCTTTCTTTTTACTGTTACTTTTTCTTCATCACTCCATTCGTATAACGAGATGCCGTCACTGTTCTGAGGCTGGTAAAGATTCTGGAATCGCTGCCAGGATGCTTTACTGTTCAATTCGGCCGGACGCTCGTCCAGTGTATTCTTCCGATGAGTTGCATGGTTCTTCTTCTGCATGTTACTCATGATGATTTCCTCCTTCTATCTATATAATGTAAAGAAAATGCACTTTGGGGACAAATTTTATAAATCTTTTTTAATTTCTTTTTGTAGATTTTTTCTGGCCCGCTGCAGACGCTTTTTACAGGCTTCAACAGTGATACCCTGTTCTTCTGCCAACTCCGACACACGGTAGTGCTCCAATGCATACTTTTTCAGCAGAATGTAATCCGGATTATCCTTTAAGTTACCATAAAGAACATCCAGATTATACTCATCTTCCCGGGACGTCATATCTTCCCATTCGCTCACCGTCTCGTGTGCCGCAATGTGATTCTTCTGCATATTTTTGACGGTATTTTTTAGAGTAGCATACAGCCACGCCTTAATAAATGGCATATTCCGAATCTGATCGTACTTTCCACAAGCAATCCAAATTACATCGTTTACGGCGTCCTCGGCCATGTACCAGTCTCCCAACAAGTCACAGCCTTTCCTTAACAGTTGGTCATAATACTGCTCGTACAGCTTCTCCAACCACTTATCTTTTTCCTGCAATGTTCCTTCCTCCCATACCAAAAAAGCTGAACACTTTCGTGCTCAGCCCATTTTGGTTTATTGCTCTCTGATTTCTCTTCTCTTAAATACTGCGAAAGTAATGCAGCGCATGATGAACCACCAGGCGGCAACCACAAGGAGTGATACCCACCAGGGGGCATAGGGTACGCCCACATTGCTAACCAGGTACTGTGCCCAGTTCAAATTACCGAACAACAGGTACTTAAAGGCATCCGGGGAACCCAGTGCACCATAGGAGATGGTGATAATGGCCGGCAGCAGCAGATATGCCAGAATGGTAACAGTCATGGGGATGGATGCAGACTTACTGATCACTGCCAGCATCATGGCCATGGAAACCATCACCAAGGCCTGAATCAGGATAAATGCGTACTTGATCAGTACAAATACGATATAAGGCATCCAATAAACGGTACCGTTAAAATATGTGGTAAAAATAGGCATATCCTGGTTGCTGGGATACAGTGTGAAGCCCAGCAGCAGGTTGATTCCGAATAATATCAGGCACAGGATCATCAAAACCAAACCAACGGCTCGGGACTTGGCTGCCAGAATCTTGCCCCGCTTATAAGGATAAATCAACAGCTGCTTAATGGTATCATAGCGGTATTCATTGGCAACCACAATGGTGGCAAGAACGATACCCACCAGAACCAGTACGGTACTGCTCCAGATGGACATATCCATATAGTGGATATAAGTACTGGTCTCCACATATACATCCTTTTGAATGTCGTAGGATACCACGTTATTATTCAGAGCAAACAGATCTTTGGCTACGGCTGCCTGGCAGTAATCCAGCAGACTCTGCAGCTCCTCTGCATTTTCTGCTTCCAACATGGGATCTTCCGGAGACAGGTGACTATAATTAATGTAAGTCTCCTGATGCTCATGGATGTGCAGAATGGCTACGCTCACCCAGTTATCCTCGGCATAGGGGGCAACACCGTACTGTACATAGCGCTCCCACATGGCTGCGTCATTCTCTGCCAGAGCGATGGTCTTTTCTTCATCTTCCAGCCAGGCCATTTCCTGCAGCTGGATTACATACTGCTCTGCCTTCTGCAGCTGGTCCTGATTGTAGGTTTTGTAGTCATTACTCAGTACATAGACCATCAGGCTCTCGTTTTCAGCCTCCACCTGCAGCAGGTCCAGATCGGTGGCAAAGCCAAAGTACTTGTTCATGTCTTCGCTGGTCCATTCACCGGAACGCACACAATCCAGCAGCAGCAGATTATCAAAGTATTGGTCCAGAATGCTCATACGCCAGTCCCAGGTGGGAATCTGGTTGGTCAGACAGAACTGATACTTTTGAATCTGATTGTTCCACTTCATCAGATCGGCCTTGTAAGACATTTCATTTTCCCACTCGTCCTCATCAAAGGTGGGATAACGGGTCAACTGACGGTTGTACATGTCAATTTCTTCCTGATAGGTCTCCTGCCAGCTAATGCGGTTATTGTGGTCGCTGATCTCAATGATCGCTACCGATGCCAGGCTGGACAACAGGGTTAACACCAATAATACGACAATACCCTTCTGGGCAAATAACTTAATCCATTCGTTTAAAATCAGCTTATTCAATTTCGGCACCTCCGGTCAGCTGCAGGTACAATTCCTCCAGCGACTGCTTCTTTTCATGTATCTCCTGCACTTCAATACCGGCCTTAATCAGAATCCGGTTGATCTGGGATGCGCTGATCAAAGTGGTCTCCACCTCGATGCGGCCACCCACCGCCTCCTTGGCGTGCAGCTGCTCACCATACTCCTCTGATAAAAGCTTTAATGCTTCTTCCGGGTCATTGACCCGCACCAGATACACCGGCGTCTGAGCATGATGAATCTCATCCATATTGCGCTCGGCAATCATGTAACCATGGGACATAATACCAATGCGGTCACACATCAGTTCCATTTCTTCCAAAATATGGCTGGATACCAGGATGGACATGCCATTGGCCGCCAGACTTCTTAACAGGTTGCGCAGATCCCGCATACCCAGGGGATCCAGACCGTTCATTGGCTCGTCCAGGATCAGCAGCTGGGGGTAGTTCAGAATACTCTGGGCCAGGGCCAAGCGCTGACGCATACCCAAAGAATACTTGCGCACAGGCTCGTCAATACGGCCCTGCAGGCCCACCAGTTCAATCACTTCTTCAATACGGGCCTTGGTTACTTCGGGATACATGTTGGCTGTCAGCTTTAAGTTCTGATAACCGCTCATGTACTCATAGTGCATGGGGTATTCTACCACCGCACCCACAAAGTCAATGGCATCCGCAAACTCCTTCTGCAGATCATAACTGCTAATGGTGATGGAACCGCTGCTGGGACGCAGATGACCCACAATACTCTTAATTACTGTGGTCTTACCGGCGCCATTGGGGCCCAACAGACCATATACTTCCCCTTCTTTTACCTGAAATGTCACATCATTTACAGCGATTGTCTTGCCAAACTTCTTGGTGACATGCTGGAAATCCAGTATCGTTGCTGCTGTACGCATTGCTACCTCCTATTTTCTTTCGTGGATTTGGATGATTATCCTACGCTCTCTAACCGTTCCCCCAGATATGATACTGTCTGGCTCATATCATCAAAATGGGCTTCGGACTTCATAACTACACAATAGTACATCTTGCCTGTATCTTCACTTTCAAAGGCGGCCGCCAGGCATTGTCCTGCCGCCTTGGTATATCCGGTCTTGCCGCAGATATATGTAAAAGAATCCACACTATAGGCTCCCGTTGCAAAACCGTTATTGCTCTTAAGCTCGTATTCCTTAACATCGCCATAAGGATCGATGCTGGTAAATTTGTACACATCCATCGTGGCCAGCTCCCGCAAAATGTCATATTCTGCAGCTCGTTTTAAGATCTGGACCATGTCCCCGGGAGAGGAATAATGCCCTTCCACCGTTAGGCCATGGGGATTGACAAAATTAGAATGGGTCAGACCCATCTCCTGGGCCTTTTCATTCATCATAGCCGCAAAACCTTCCATTGAACCGGCCATGTGCAGTGCCACCGCTGCAGCTGCATCGTTAGCGGACATCACCATCAATGCTGCCAGCAGATCCTTCATGGCAATCTGCTCATATTCTTCTAACCACATCAGGACGCTGCCTTCTTCAAAACAACCGTACAGATCGTCCACCATTACCATATCATCCAACGCGCCGGCTTCCAATACCACAATGGCCGTCAGCAGCTTGGTCATGGATGCGGGTGTACGCTCCATGTCAATGTTTTGGCTAAATAATAACTGACCGTCTTCATCCATAATCACGATGCCCTCGGCCGAGGTGTTCTCCTGTAACTGCGTGTCCAACAGGGTCAAAAGGCGGCTTACTATATCATCCACCACGGGCTCTTCGGTGCGAAGGCTCTGCCGCAGGTGATTCTGCGCCTCGGACATGCTTTGAACACTGGCAGCTTTTGCACTAGCCTGAATTGCCTGGGGCGGGAATACCCTGTCCCATACATGAAAAACAGAACCACCCACGCCTATGCATAAGCATAGCAGCGCGCAGACCACCAGGACCAGCGGCCAGCGCGCATCTCTTCTCCTGGAATCATACCGCTCGTGGGCACGGTATATACGTCTTCTCATGACACATACTCCTTGTTTGTTTCATCTAGTATATTATACTCTATTCCGGGCAAAAACACAACTGATTTCTTACAACCTTATTAAAGTTTTTAAATTCGTGTTACGGCTGTTGTCAGGATACACAAAACCATCCCCAGAACCGTGGGTAATGCCGCCGCAATCAGTGTCCATTTCCGGGAACCGGTTTCTTTGCGGATGCTCATAAGCGTGGTGATGCAGGGACTGTGAAATAGGCATAATATCATGACATTGATCATGGTCAGTCCCGTCCAGCCTTGACTAAATAAAACCTGCGTCATAACTGCTGTACCTGTCTCCGCCATCACCTGACTGCCCATGTACCCCATGAGAATAATGGGCATGACAATTTCATTGGCTGGCATTCCCAGTAAAAAGCCCATCAAAATCGTTCCATCCACTCCCATTAGATGCCCCAACGGGTCCAAAATGCCAGTGCAGTAACTTAAAAGGGTGACGCCCGCGATCTGAAAGTTGCTTAATATCCAGATGAAAACTCCCGCCGGGATCGCCGCTGTCACCGCCCTCCCCAGGACAAATAATGTCCGGTCCAGGAGCGAACGTACCAGTATGTGACTGAGTTTAGGTAAACGATAGGGGGGCAGTTCTAATACAAACGATGAAGGTACTCCCCTTAAAAGGGTGACGGATAATAACTTTGTCGCTCCAAAGGTAGCCCCAATCCCCAGCAAAATGCAGCCCAATACCAGTATGGATGCCCATCCCGAGCGGCCCACGCACAACATTGCTGCCATAGCCGCCAGCAAAGGAAATCTTCCATTGCAGGGCACAAAAGAATTGGTCAGGATGGCCAAAATCCTCTCCCGGGGTGACTGGATAATCCGGCAGCCCACAACTCCCGCCGCATTACAGCCAAACCCCATGCACATGGGGAGCGCCTGCTTTCCACAGGACCCACAGCACTGAAAACATCGATCCAAATTAAATGCCAGCCGGGGTAAATACCCCACATCCTCCAAAAACGTAAATAACGGAAAGAAAATAGCCATGGGAGGCAGCATTACCGCCACAATCCAGGATAACGTGTTCCATATGCCATCTAT
>JAFUJY010000092.1 GCA_017467985.1 Bacillota bacterium | reverse complement strand
CCAAACCGCTTACTTATGCGGAGCACCTATTTATATTATAAGAGAATCTGCCCTAAATGTCAAGTGGCCCTGCCCATTTTCCTCTTTACACATTCAACAATAATTCCCACGATAATACTGGCAATAAATACACCGCCCCAAATGGCCCAGCCATAATCGCCCTGTCCGTAGGGCACGCCTGCGGGATAAGGCCCAAACAAGATGCCGGTAATCAGCCCCAGTGCAAATCCACTCAATGTTACTGCCGCAAATCTTTTCTTTCCTATTAATATAGGCAAAATCGAAATCCCCATACCAATCCAGTACATATTGCTGCTTAGCAGCCACCCATACAAATAACTGTGCTCACCGGATGGTCTGCTCAGTGCCAGCCATCCCAGGAAGGTGGATTCCCTCATGTCACACCAGATCATCCTCCCCAACAAATAGATGACTAAATAGGCACCTACGAAGAGGAGAAATGTCTTGATATTTTGAATCCGCCGCACCTTTTTCTTCCCTTGTTCGGCTTTATACTGCTGATATATCTGCTCCGCCGTGGACGGTGATTCATCTGTTTTGGACTCCAGCAGCAGATCCACCGTCGTATCAAAAATCTCTGCCAGCTTGAACAGATTCTCTGTGCTGGGCGCGCTCTGACCACTCTCCCATTTGGTAACGGCTTGCCGACTGACATCCATTAACTCAGCCAGCTTCTCCTGGGACATACCGGACCGCTTCCGGCACTCTTTAATTCGTTCACCCAATGCCATGATTTGCACCTCCTTATGGGGGTATCATAACACAATAATTATTTTTTGTCTATCAACTATCCGGCAACTATTGGTTGCAGAGACAAAAACGATACAAAAAAATAACCGCCCCATCCTACCAAGATTTTAGCGGTTATCTCTTTTAACAACTAATATTTAGGTCAAACCGCTTACTTATGCGGAGCACCTATTTATATTATAGAAGATATTCTCGTTGTTGTCAATGTTTTTTTACATTCTCTTCCGAGGGAATACCCACCATACGATTTCTCATCCGACCGCCCTCGCAGCGTATCTTACATCAGCGGTGCGATCAGTCGCAGGATCTGTCCGGCGATTCGGCCCCGCAGCGGCAGCTGGTTATAGTCCTCGATGGTCATCATCTGGGACTTGGCTTTGGTTTCCTGAAAATCCTTTTCTACATCAGCCACAGCCGGATTGTTAAAGAACAATGCCGCACACTCATAATGCAGATACAAACTGCGAAAATCCATATTGATGGAACCCACTACGGCCTTTTCATCATCGGACACGTAGGACTTGGCATGAATGAAGCCCGGCGTATATTCGTAGATCTTCACGCCTTCTTCCAACAGTTCCCTGTAATAGGTTCGGGCCACCTGGAAGGCATACCATTTATCCGGAATATGGGGCAAAATTAACTCCACTTCCACGCCCCGTTTAGCCGCATAGGTCAATGCCTGCAGCAGCTCGTGCCCAATAATCAGATAGGGTGTCATGATATGAACATAGCGCTTGGATGTGTAGAGAATATCCAAGTACACATGCTCACCCACGTTTTCATCTTCCAGCGGACTATCTGCATAGGGCACCACATATCCTGCCGCCTCGTCACCCAAAATATGGGGCGTTAAATAGGGACGAAATGTGGGCGGCTGGGGCTCGTCCACGTTCCACATGGTCAGGAACATCATGGTAAAATTCTGCACAGCATCGCCCTGCAGCATAATACCCGTATCCTTCCAATGGCCAAAACGCATCTTTTCGTTAATGTATTCATCCGCCAGGTTTACACCACCGGTAAAAGCCGTAACACCGTCAATGACCACAATTTTACGGTGATCTCGATTGTTCTGGCTGGTGGACAGCAGGGGCATAATGGGCGCAAACATCTTACATTGGATGCCCATCTCCCGCACCTGTTCCGGATAGCGATAGGGCAGGCGCATAAGGGAACACATGCCGTCATACATCACCCGTACCTCTACCCCCTGCGCAGCTTTTTCTTTTAAGACCTCCAACACGGTGTCCCACATCTTACCCTGGTCCACAATAAAATACTCCATAAAGATAAACTTTTCCGCCTTTTTCAGCTGATTGACCAGTTCTTCAAAGTAAATCTCACCGGTAGATAAATACTTTACCGATGTGTTCTGATACATGGGGTAGCCACCCCTGTCACAAAGATAATGGGACAACTGGGCCATCTGGGGGTTTTCGCTGAGCAGATTTTGCATAACCGCCTGATCCTGCTGCATGTATGGCCGTGTATCCTTTTCCAGCTCGGCTAATTTTTCTTTAATTTGTTTTGTGCCCGGCTGCGTCTGGATAAATAGATAAAATAGTCCCCCAAAAACCGGCGTGATAGCCAATAACAGCACCCATGTCATCTTAAATGAGGGCTGTCCCTTTCTGTTGATCACCACAATCAACAGTACAAAGCTAAGACCGCTCATCACAAACGCTGCCACTTTTCCCGCCAGCGTAATCAGATAAAAAAGCATAGCAATCTGCAGCACCAGCAAAATCATGACGATGATCGTCCGGCCATAAATCATTTGAAACGCAGTCTTTTTCACTCTGGAATCCCTTGCCATATATCTCCCCCCTGGATATATTTATTCAATAGTTTTCAAACACCTCATCGCATTCAAAATTGCAATGACTGCCACGCCCACATCCGCAAAAACTCCCATCCAGATGTTGGCGATACCAAAGGCGCCTAAGATCAAAAACAACACTTTAATACCAATGGCAAATACAATATTTTGTTTTACAATGCCCAGTGTACGACGGCTGATGCGAATAGCTGTGCCCAGCTTGGAGGGCTCGTCATTCATGATAACCACATCCGCCGCCTCGATAGCCGCATCGGAACCCACGCCGCCCATGGCCACGCCGATATCCGCCCGGGATAATACAGGTGCATCATTAATGCCATCACCCATAAAGATCACTTTGCCGTTTTTACTGCGCTGGGCGATCAGTTCCTCCATGCGAGTCACCTTATCCCCGGGCAAAAGGCCTGCGAATACTTGATCCACACCCAACTTCCGAGACACTTCTGCCGCCGCCTCGGGACGATCACCGGTCAGCATCACCGTACGAATTCTGGCCTTTTTCAACCGGGCAATACAGCCGGCTGCATCCTTTTTAATCTGGTCTGCAATCAGAATCATACCCAGATACCCCTTTTCGTCCGCAGCATACACCACAGTGCCTGCCTGCAGAGGAACCTGGGTATTTATGCCCCGTTCTTCCATAAGACGGGCATTTCCCACAAAAATCAACTGACCATCCACCTTGGCAGATACGCCTCGGCCTGCCAGTTCTTCCACATCCGTTACACGACTTTGATCCGGCTCCCGGTCATAGGCCTTCCGCAGGGAAACCGAAATGGGATGGGTGGAGTAGCTCTCCGCCAAAGCCACCAGTTCCAGCAGCTCTTCTTCGGAATATTGACCACCGCTCACCACCTTTTGCACCGTAAAAGTACCTTCGGTTAGCGTGCCGGTTTTATCAAACACGGCTGTCTCCGTCTGAGCCAGCGCCTCCAGATAATTGCTTCCTTTGATAAGGATGCCCACCTTGGATGCACCGCCAATGCCCCCAAAGAAACTCAAGGGGACGGAGATCACTAGGGCACAAGGACAGGAAATAACCAAAAATACCAGTGCTCGGGACAGCCACTCCTGCCACTGGGCACCCGGAAGAACAATGGGCGGAATCACCGCCAAAATCACCGCCAAAATCACCACAATGGGCGTATAATACTTGGCAAATCGAGTGATAAAATTCTCAGACTTTGACTTTTTATCACTGGCCTCTTCCACCATCTGCAAAATCTTGGCCACGGTGGACTCGCCAAATTCCTTCGTGGCTTCCACCTTCAGCAGACCGTTCAGATTCACCGAGCCACTCAGGATCGTACTGGCCTCTTCCACTTCCACAGGGACGGACTCCCCGGTTAGCGCCATCATATCCAACGATGAATGACCCTCCAGAATCACGCCATCCAGCGGTACCTTCTCACCGGGCTTCACATAAAAAACATCGCCCACGGACAACTCATCCGGATCCACCTGCTCCAGCTCACCATCCTGCATTACATTCACATAATCGGGACGGATATCCATCAACTGGGAAATAGACTGCCGTGACTTGGCCACCGCCATATCCTGGAACAACTCACCAATCTGATAAAACAGCATAACAAACACACCCTCGGCATATTCGCCGATGATAAAAGCACCCACCGTAGCCAGCAGCATCAGGAAATTTTCATCAAATACCTGACCATTGGCAATTCCCCGCAAGGACTTCCAGATGACATCATACCCAACTAAAAAATATGCTGCCAGGAATAATGCCAACTTGATGATCTCATGGGGGATCAATACCGCTGCCACCAAAACTCCGGCGCTTCCCACAATGCGGTACAACCGCTTTTTCTGTCCCCTTGTCATGCCAATCCCATCCCTTCTATATGTAATGGATTAAATCATACGACAGTCCGGTACAACCTTCTTCATAACCTTCTTGAT
>JAFUJY010000091.1 GCA_017467985.1 Bacillota bacterium | reverse complement strand
TCAAGGGAGATGTAACTGTAAATCGGCGTCTTGCCGGTGGCCCGTCCCCAAGCCCTGTCACCATAGGCAAAGTGCCACCATTCATTGCGATAATTTACAAATCCCACTTGGATCATCACCTGATACAGTAAACGGCGATTATCCCGAAACACCTTTTCCTCTTCTGTGACCGCATCCTCAAAATAACGGGTGTTGGCCTTGTCCGTCAAATCATCGAACTCCGTCCCCATGGGAAGGAGCTGACCGTTCTTCATCAGGGTCAAATCCACCGCACCACCCGTGGAATGGGGCGTGGGGCGTTCGTAATCAATCCGGGGATAGGCCACAAAATCATCAATAAGAACTTTTAACTCTTCTTCTGTGGCGTCGGGATGATCCTGGGCTAACTGCTGCCAATACATGTCATACAAACTCTGCTGCACTTCCTTGGGACGCAAAGTATCATAAATCCACAATGAATACTCCGGAGGCAATAGCTCCAGTACCTGCTGCAGCATCTTGGCCACCTGTTGGCGGACATAGCAACGCCTCAGCGTATTTTTTAATCCCATGCGGGCATAGGTGGCATCGTAATATACCCGGTCCATATCAGTAATATCAACTAAAGACTGCCCGCACTCTGCCGGCACCTGGTAGGGATACCCCTCCTGGGCCGGCCCAATGGGGCAGTTCATCCATCTTTCGATCATTATACTCTTGCCTCGAATTTTCTGGGAATATAACGCTTCAGCGCCGTAATAATACGATCATTGGGCTCGAAAATCAACTTAATGGTCTTATCCTCCACCTTAACGATACCCACATAAGACTTTTCATTGATCTTGCCGCTGCCGGCATCAATGGTCTTATCATACTTGGCTTCAATTTCCCGCTGATGTGTCTTACTGTCTGCAGGAGCAATCACCAGGAAATTCTTAGCATCCACACTTAACAGACGCTTTCTGGAAGACTGACCGTAAATTACATCGATATCAATCAGACCATCCGTATAAATATACTCAAACTCCTGACCAATCCGACGCCAGAACAGGAACAGGAAAATGGCACTGGCACCAATAACGATGGAATAAAACATGGTTAAGAAATTCAATGCCAGCACATTGATAACCAGCAAACCTACAATAATACCCACTTTCTTTATAATACGGCTCTGCTTGTCATCTCGGCGAACCATATGTTCAATAAAAGTATTTTCCATATACAACAAACCTCCCAATGGTGTTTTAATAATTATACCACAAAAGGTACTATTAAACAAGTTTACAATTTGTAAATTCCTGCGAAGGAACGCTTGGTATACTCATAATCAATGCAGGCCATCATTTCCCGAGCAGAATGCATGGACAGCATGGGGGTTCCGATATCCACAATACGGCAAGGCAGAAAACCGCACATCACCGGTCCCAAAGTGGAACCGCTGACCATATCGGCGCGGCTGATAAAGGTCTGTACCGGCACACCTTCAGCTTCACAAATCTGACGATATACCGTATAATCCGCAGCATTGGTCATATATCTCTGACCTGCATCCAGCTTAATAACAGGACCGCCTCCCATTACGGGACGATTAACCTTGTCATGAACCTCTCCATGATTGGGATGAACTGCATGAGCTACATCTGCAGACAGCATGAAGGAACCGGTGAGCGCATCAATATACTCGCTGCGATCCTTACCAAAACAGGCGGCGATCTTCTCCAGCAGCAGGCTGACCATGGCCGATCCGCCACCCTGGGCTGTACGGCTGCCGATCTCTTCGTTGTCCAGGGCAGCCAAAACAGTAATACCGGTCTTGGGCATGTTTTCGATCATGGCCTCTACTGCGGCACCAACCATAACCAGGTCATCCAGACGAGGTGCAGACAGCAGTTCCCCATTGAATCCCACCACCGTGGGCTCATCCGCATTGTATGTATACAGTTCATAGTCCAGGATTGCATCCTCAGCCACATTTAACTCCTGGCTCAGAGCCTTGGTTATAAAAGCTCCGTCCATATTCAGGCCGGCTAAAGGCTGCAGATCCACCTGGGGATTCAGCTCTTTACCCTTATTCACCTCCCGATTCATATGAATGGCCAGGTTGGGGATCACCAGTAAAGGCTTTTTCAGATCCACAACACACGCCTTTGTGTCAAAGGGATTCTCCCCCTTCAGCACCACACGTCCGGCCAAAGACAGAGGACGATCCAACCAGGTGTTATGGATGGGACCACCATACACACTCACATTCAGCTTATTGCTGGCGCCATCCTTCAGCTCCGGCTGGGGCTTCAGCTTATAGCAGGGCTGGTCGGTGTGTCCGCTGACAATACGAAAATAGGGATTGCCCTCCTCCTGAGCCACACGAAAGGCAACACAGGACGTATCCCGAATCTTAACATAATAAGAATGTCCCCGCTCCAGCTGCCAGTTTTCTGACAAAGCCAGTTCTTCAAAGCCCGCCTGATCCAGTTCTTCTGCTATAGTCTTCACAACAGTAGCGGCACATGTACCCTTCTTCAAAAAATCAATTAACTTCTGCATTTTTTATTCCTCCTGGTATTGTTTACAATATTCTTTGATCACGCAGCGTTCGCACTCCGGAGTCCGGGCACTGCAGCAGCGCCGACCATGAAAAATCAACAAATGGTGCATC
>JAFUJY010000090.1 GCA_017467985.1 Bacillota bacterium | reverse complement strand
CACAAAATTGACCTTTTCGAGATCAATGATATTCTTTTTGAAGAAAATGAAGAGATCCTGCTGTAAATGAACGTGCCGTAATATTTCCCATATTGCGGCACGTTTTTATTTTACACTCCTCTAAACCCTTTACCAATAATATCACTGATATTGCTAATAAACATAAATCCCTGGGGATCCACCTCCCGTACGTATTTACGCAGGGCATTGGCCTGATAGCGCCGCAGCGCCGTCATAATGACCCACTTTTTCTCACCAGTGTAAGCTCCTTCTGCCTCCCATACGGTAGCGCCCCGGTGCAGCTCCCCAGTAATAAACTGCTTCACTTCTTCGGGATACTGGGTGATAATGGTAAAACTCTTCTGCATATTGATGCTTTCGATCACATAATCCACCACCACAGCCTTCAGTGCCAAGCCCAGTACGGAATACAGACCGGTTTCAATGCCAAAGAATAATGTAGAAGATGCTGCAATTACCACATCCGTCGCCAGCAGCGCATTGCCGATATTCAGGGACGTGTACTTTTTCAAAATCATGGCTGCGATATCGGTCCCGCCGGTACTGGCATCGATGTTAAACAGAATAGCAGAACCAATGGCCGGCAGCAGCACGGAGAAGGTCAGCTCCAAAAACTTCTGATCCGTCATGGGCTCAGGTAGGGGGATGATTCGTTCCAGCACCCATACCGCACCGGACAACAGCAAGCTGCAGTATACCGTCTTAAAACCAAACCCTTTATCCAAAATAATAAAGCCCAAAATTAAAAACACCACATTAATAACCATCATAATGGTACCCGGCGTGATCACGGGGGAAATACTACCTAACAATACGGAGATACCGCTGACGCCACCGGTGGTAAAATTATTAGGATACTTAAAAAAGTATACACCAAAGGCCACCAGAAGTGTCCCCACCGTCATCAGTCCCAGTTCCTTAAAACTTCTTATTCCTAAAAACGATCTCTTTTGCTCGCTCATTCTATCCATCCTTTTCATGGTTTTGCACATATTATTATATCATAATTTGGGAAAACTTCAATCCTTTCTTGACAATTCCCTTTCTTTATGATACTGTCAAGAAAAAGAGATTAAAGGAGATTTCCCCTATGAATACTGTTTTACCTTCATGGACGGCGCAATTACGCGACAATCTGAATAAAATGGCAGAGGATTTGACTGCCACCCTTACGGGCTGGGCAGGTCCTTCCCTCATTGTTACGCCCGAGGAGTGCGGCGGCTCTATTCAGGCTGCCATCGATCGTGCCCACACCCAGGGCGGCGGTACCGTTCTGCTGTCCCAGGGCGACTCTGTCAGCCCCTCCATCACACTGCGTTCTAATATTTCCTTTGAAGTGGCTAAGGGCTCCCGCCTGCTGGGCAGTCTGGATCTAGCTGATTACCCGGAAAACATTGCCCGCCGCCGCACCGTACAGGATACCAGCATGGGCATGCACCAGTCTTTGATCTTTGCAGAAGGCTGCGAAAATATCCGCATCTGCGGTGAAGGCGAAATCAATGGCCGCGGCGCCAATTTCCTGGGCGAAGAGACCCCTACCGCCACTCCCGGCCGCCCCTTTGGTATGCGCATCATCGATTGCAAAAATGTACATATTACCGGTATCACGCTGAAAGATTCCGCCTGCTGGATGCAGAATTATCTCCACTGCGAAAATGTGCTGATCGACGGTATTACCGTGGAAAATCAGGCCAATTTTAATAACGATGGTATTGATATTGATGGCTGCCGCAATGTCATCGTTCGCAACTGCCGTATCAGTTCCGGTGATGATGCCATGTGCTTCAAGGGTGCTTCCCAAGCCACCGGCGAGAATATTCTGGTGGAGAACAACCTGTTTCTCTCTTCTTGTAACGCTGTCAAATTCGGCACTGACTCCCAGGGGGACTTTCGCAACATTCTGGTGCGTAACTGTACCATCGGCGGTGTATCCGAAGAAATGCGCCGCATTAAACATGCAGATTCCGACTCCGGCTTCTCCTGGGAAATGATGGATGGCGGTACTGTAGAAAATATCTGGTGCCATGATATCGAAATTATCCGGGCCATGAGTCCCTTCTTCCTGCGTCAGGAAAAGCGAGGCCGTGTAAAGCCCGAGGACCCGCCGGCTCCCATCGGCAACCTGCGCCGCATCCTGTTCGAGCACATTACCGGTTACGACAACGGTCCTCGTGGTTCTTATTTTATCGGCATCCCGGAAAAGGATATCGAGGACATCGTCCTGCATGACGTGCATCTGTACCAGCGTGCTTCTGTGAAGCCGGTCATCCAGCCCCAGGACATCGACGAAATGTACGGTGTATATCCTGACGCCCACATGATCGACGACATGGGTGATGCACCCGCTTATGGCCTGTGGACCCGTCATGTGAAGGGCCTCATCCTTAGCGACTACCACGTGATCCCCCAGGGTGAAGATCCCCGTCCCGAAATTATCATCTCCTAAGAGGTCCGTCCATGAACTATCGCTCTGACAAATATGGCAACCAATTGTCCATTTTGGGCTTTGGCTGCATGCGCTTTCCCCAGACTATGGGTAAAATCAATATGGAGGAGACCGAGCGGGAAATCATGACCGCTTACCGCTCCGGCGTCAATTATTTTGATACAGCTTATGTATATCCCGGCAGCGAAGCCGCTTTGGGAGAAATTCTGGCTAAAAACAATATTCGCCAGGACGTGTACATCGCCACCAAACTCCCCCACTACCTGATTAAAAGTCTCTCCGGGCTGGAACGCCTCTTTAACGAACAGCTGAAACATCTGCAGACAGATTATATTGATTATTATCTGATGCACATGCTCACCGATACTGCCACCTGGAATCGCCTAAAGGCCTTGGGAATTGAACAGTGGCTGGAAGACAAGAAAAAAAGCGGAGCCATCCGCCAGGTTGGTTTCTCCTACCACGGAAACTCCGACATGTTTTGTCAATTACTGGATGCCTACGACTGGGATTTTTGCCAAATCCAGTACAATTATATGGATGAGCATTCCCAGGCCGGCCGTCGCGGCCTACACCACGCCCACCAATAAGGCCTGCCGGTCATCATCATGGAGCCCCTGCGGGGCGGCAAGTTGGTAAACCGTCTGCCTGAGGAAGCAAAAAAAATCTTTGCTGACTACAAAATTCAGCGTACCCCCGCCCAGTGGGCTTTTCGCTGGTTGTGGAATCAGCCGGAAGTGACCTGTGTTCTCTCCGGTATGAATTCCTCTGAAATGGTGCAGGATAACATCCATACCGCTTCCACCGTCATGGTGGGCGAACTGGGTCCGGAGGAAGAAGCCATGCTCCAGCAAGTGGTTCAGGCCATCAATGCAAAAATGAAGGTAGGCTGTACCGGCTGCGGTTACTGCATGCCCTGCCCCAAGAATGTGGATATCCCCGGCACCTTTGCCGCTTACAATCGCCGTTACGCCGAAGGCAAGTTCTGGGCCTCCGTGGATTATGTAATCTGTACCGCCCTGCGTAAGACCTCCACCGCCGCCTCCAATTGTATTGCCTGCGGCAAGTGCGAAACCCACTGTCCCCAGCACCTGGAAATCCGCAAACATCTGCAGGATGCTCAAAAGGAGCTGGAAGGTCCGGTATACAAAGGCATACGCAAAGTCGTAGAAAAACTGAATGCTTTTTAATTAAAAAGAGGTTGTCTGACCCGACTCCCAATCGTTAGATTTTTGGTCTAACTTTTGGGGGTCGGGTCAGTCATAAGACAGCCTCTTTTCTTATTAATTATTCATATGCTGCATCTATATAGATCGATGTAGCAACTCCATCGTCCACATCCTCAAAATAATAGGACAATCCATTATAAGCCCATCCGCCACCATTCTCATACTCCAAAGCACTATTGGTGCAGATTGTTGCAACATCTTCCATACTCAGTGCCGGATCACAAGCACCGATCATACCCATGAAAATGTAGGCGATCTCAGTACCATCGGTCGTATAATAAATTCCGGCCATGGATGAAATATTCTTTTCGTTGCGAGTAGAACCGATCACCAAAGTATCCGACTCTGTTACAAATCCAATCACAGCCACATATACGCCATCTCCCACAACTCCGGTAAAATAGGTACCATCGTCACCCACAACCGCTTCCGTGGTATAGTCAAACCCATACTCTTCAAACATATACCCAAGGCGCTGTGTGAACTCTTCTGCTGTGAATGCAAATACGGTGCCATCAATCAAAGTGGTCAAACTCTCTTCTTTGAACTCCAGATCCTCACCACAAACGGTACAGCTCTGTGTGGTTTCGGTACAAGCTGTAACCATGTTCAATGTTTCAACCCAGTCTCCGGGAGTATGGCCCAAGGCATCGCCTTCCTCATAACCACAATCAACACATGTCGCAGCCTCGGTACAAGTGGCTTCACTCAACTCATGGACAAGCACCTCACCTTCCGTTACTTCACATACGGTACATGTTTTGGGTGTGGTACAAGTGGCGGCCGCCCATTCGTGGCCTGCCGGCGCACCTTCTGTTTCATTACATAACTTACAGGTCTTCGCCTCAGTACAAGTGGCTTCCTTCCACTCATGAGTCAACGGCTCCCCTTCTGTGTACTCACAGTCCGCACAGGTCTTGGGCGTACTGCAAGTCGCCTCAATCCATGTCTCGTGCTTACATTTACAGCCTGCACATGTCAGAACCAGCATTACTGCAAGAACTACAACCAAAAATTTACCCTTCATGATTTTCAAACCCTCCTCCGTTATTGGATACTTTAATTATACGGGTGATTACGACAAATGTCAACAAATAAATATACAGCCATGTTTGCAAATTTACTTGACATTGTATGTACAAAACGATATAATAAAGATGTGGAAGCCAAGACGGTTGCCACATGCTTATAAGGGATTAAAAATGAGATATTATCTCAGGTTAATGAGCCTCTGTTGCAGCAGACGGCTCATTTTTCTTTATGCGT
>JAFUJY010000009.1 GCA_017467985.1 Bacillota bacterium | reverse complement strand
ATCGCCGGAACGGCCTCGCCAAAATCATCGCCCACAGCTTCTTTATATCTCTCGTGGGTGATCTCCACGAATTTTTCAATGGCAGCCTTATTCAGCGTATCAACGTAAGTTTGTCCATTGTACCAGCCGGGAGTCTTTAAGAAAGAACTGAAAACTTCAACGCAGGCATACCATACAGTGCCCTTTGGGGTATCATTTTCCGTGATGATATGGTACTCAAGGAGTTCTCCGCTTTCAGAAAGAACAACATCAAAAATTGCCAGCAGATAGGGAGCACCGTTCTCAAGGGCCTCGTCTTTGGGCATAAGTCCTTCGGGCTTCTGGGCGGTAAAGCGCAATCGTCTTTGACGAAAACGAGGATCTTTAGTGACATAGCCGCCCGCGGCACCGGAGGGCCAGCGGTCTTCATCATACAGCCATGCCAGCATGTTTTCTTCTTTTGCCTTCTTGGTACAGCTTTTGATCAGCTGCATAAACTCATCGCTGAGGTACTTGGTGGCCATGCCGCTGCGGGTGTGCATGTAAAAACCGCCGTATCCCATTTTTTTGAATTGTTCAATCTGCCACAGCAGATCCTGCTCATCCAGTTCGCAGTTCCAGGCCCAGAAGGGTGCAGCGCGGTACTCGGACGTAGGGTTCTTGAATAGCTCCATATCAAGAGAAGGAGTTTGGTTTTGTTTGTAAATCATATGATACCTCCTAAATGTAATTTCTTGCGTTTATTATAATGAGTGTGTTATAATAAATCTATGGGTAAAATTAAGAGATTTAGGGGGTGTTTTTATGGTGGATTATGCAGATGATCTGAGAGATAAGAAAATTCATATCTCGATCTGTCCCAGTCTTGGGAACAATCTTCATAGGCATAAGTTTATGGAACTGGCGTATGTGGTGAAGGGTGAAGCGGAGCATTACCTGGATAACACCCAGGAGCGGATAAAAGAAGGGGATTATTTTGTGATTGATTATCAGTCGAAGCATTTTTACAGAGCCATAACCCAAGAGTTTGAAGTCATCAATTGCTTATTTTTGCCGGAACTGATTGACCCATCCCTAATTCATTGTAATTCTTTTCCCGCCTTGATCAGCAGTTATCAGATTCATTTTAAGAATGTTTTTTTTACCATAAGACCGGCTTCGAGCATATATCACGACGAGCAGGGAAAGGTACGATCACTATTGGTTTCGATTTTAGAAGAATTTGAAGGCGAGGAGCCGGGATATTTGCAGATGATTCGCTCAAGGATTATCGAGATCTTGATAATTACAATGAGAAAGATATACTATGCGCCAAAGTTGGAAAAAACAGGGGATGACATGGATCAAATTATAAACTATATCAATACCCAGTATATGAACAGCATAACTTTGAAGGAGATCTGCAGTCGTTTTGGGTATTCATTCTCCTATCTTAGCATGAAGTTTAAGAAAGAGTTCGGCCTTAGTTATATAGAGTATTTGCAAAAGGTGCGTGTGGAGCAAAGTATGCGTCTGCTGGCTTACACGGATGATACAATTGATGAAATTGCGCTGGCGGTGGGGTATAAGGATATCAAGTCGTTTTACACCGTGTTTAAGAGAATTGCCAATGTAACGCCGGCCCAGTTCAGAAAGACCTATTATGATGCCCAGTGGTAAAAAAGGGGGTCTGGCAATCGTGTGGCATACGAAAAATCAAGAATATGTCTGCCGTGCAGTTGAAAAAGCCGAAAAGACGACTGCCAGGCATACGAAAACTGAGAAATGTGTCTGCCAGGCATACGAGAACTGAGGAAAATGTCTGCCGGGCATACGAAAATAGAGGAAAGTGTCTGCCAGGCATACGAAAACCAAGGAAAATGTCTGCCAGGCATACGAAAACTGAGAAATGTGTCTGCCGGGCATACGGAAACTGAGGAAAATGTCTGCCAGGCATACGAGAACTGAGGAAAATGTCTGCCGGGCATACGAAAACCGAGAAAAGTGTCTGCCCTGCAGTTGAAAAAGCTGAAAAGACGACTGCCAGGCATACGAAAACTGAGAAATGTGTCTGCCGGGCATACGAAAACTGAGAAATGTGTCTGCTGGGCATACGGAAACTGAGGAAAGTGTTTGCCAGGCATACGAAAATAGAGGAAAGTGTCTGCCAGGCATACGAAAACCGAGAAAAGTGTCTGCCCTGCAGTTGAAAAAGCTGAAAAGACGACTGCCGGGCATACAAAAACTGAGAAAAATGTCTGCCAGGCATACGGAAACCAAAGAACGTGTCTGCCCTGCAGTTGAAAAAGCCGAAAAGACGACTGCAGGCATACGAAAACCCTAAAAAGCGTCTGCCGGGCATACGAAAACCAAGGAAAATGTCTGCCAGGCATACGGAAACCGAGGAAAGCATCTGCCAGGCATATAACAAAAAACTGTGAAAAAATTTTTTCACAGTTTTTTATGAAGCTGATTCAATTATTACGAAATAAGTCCAGCATCTCTATAATTATATCTGCTGTTTCTTCCACGCTCAGATGTGTCACATCCAACTGGGGATACTCCACATCATTAAATGCCGCTCGGGAATATTGTACCGCTCGACGGATCCGATCTTCATCCCGACCATCCAAGTGCATCCGGCGGATATTTTCGTCTTCATCGCAGATCAGAAGAATGGGGCAAAAGCGGTATTCACCATGAATTTGTTCCAGCATCAGATCAAAAACTTCCCGGCGCCGTCCGTGGAATCCATAGGAGAAAAGCACCGTTTCTACGGCGGGGCAGGCCAAATAATTATTGATCATATCGCTCATGTTTTTTGCGATGCAGGGAATGGTGATATCATCCAGCACAAACGGGTTCATGGCTCGGCAGGCGTCCGAATCCACAAAAGCGGACCTGTTGAGCCGCTGCAGCAGATTGAAACATACTGTTGTCTTGCCAATACCATTAGGACCACATATAAAAAGGAAAGTTTTCATCAAACCGTCCTCTTCTTTGGCCGAATCACGAAGGTGATGTACAAAATACACAGCACCGTAAAGATACAAGCAATCAACGAAACCACCTGCTGGGCATAAACATTCAAACCAAACAACTGGTTGCCATTTTGCTGAATATAATCCACCAACGGGCTGACAATCAGTGTCACCAGAAAGCCCACCAAACCGGAAATCGCGGAGTTCAGGGCCATGGCGTTGGCGCGCAGGTCGGGTTCCACCATCTCAAAAATCAGATTGTTCTGGGACAGGCCAATGCCGCCCAGAGCGATGGCATAGATCACGTAATGGATTGTGTACATAATAGCACCGTTTTCCGGTGTGGTAAAGACATTGACCAGGAAGCAAAGGGCCGCGATGCACTGGCAAATGCGCAGCATAACGGCAAAGCCCTTTTTGTCGGCGAATTTACCCCAGGAAGTTGCCACACAGGCCCGGCTCAGGCTGTGAATGATACCCAGAATGGATACAAACTGCAGAGAAAAGCCCAGCTCTTTGATCTGGTAAGTGCCGTAGAATGGTGTGGCGGAATAAGTGGCGGTGCACCACAGGCAGAAAAGTCCGGTGATTTTCAGGGCATTTTTACTTTTTAATACACGGAAAATGTCCCGACGGGAGCTGACAGTGCTTTCCGGTGCGGGGGATACGGAGAAAATGACCGTTACTGCGTGGGCCACTGTGCAGACAAAAATGGTGATTGCACACAGAATGAACGCCGTCTCGATCTGTCCGCTTTCCCGGAAGTGGTCGATCAGGGTACCCATACCAAAGGTGAAAAGCATTCCCGTAATTAAGGAGACAATCTGCACCTTGGAGGTGTAGACGCCCCGCTGGCGGGGATCCATCAGGGAAAAGAACCAGTTGGACTTGATGGGGGAGATCACATTGGAGAGAATATAGGCCACCAGCATGACCACAATGAAGATGGCAGAATTGATTTGCTGACCGGCATCAAAGAAAGGTACCAGATACAGCAGCATGAAAATCAGCTGATTTACAATGTTGCCCACCAGAACCAGACTTTTGGTATGACGGCGGTTCAGGAACATGGACAGCAGCTGGAACAGGCATCCCAGAGAAACAAAAGAAGAAATGATACCGGTCAGGCTGTCCGAAATCCCCAGGTAAGAGGTCAGCGTGGCCAGAAAGGTTCCTGTGACGATTAAAGAAATAAAATATTCGAAAGCGCACATATAGATGTAAAGGTTCAGTGTGCGCTTTACAGCTTTTTCCTGCATGATGATTATACCTCCTGGACCACAGGGTAAACGGTCAGCGGTTCGTCAGTGATGTCCATATATACTCGGTATTCCTGATGATTATTGCCCTTCAGGCGGAAGCGATTTTTACTGATGGGGATTAGCCATTCTTCCGGATGGTCAGGATCCATCTGTACGGTCACACCACCCCGGCCAATGGCGGCCAGCAGCAGGGGACCGTATTCTACAGCGTAGCGTTCCTTGCCATAAATGGCTTCTTCTCCGGTATAACGGGTGGTGCGCCAGCCAAAGGGCAGCGTGAATTCCAGAACGGTTCCGGCGGTAATGTTATCCAACACCAGATAAGTGCCGGGCTGGGCGGTGACGCCACAAACGGTAACGGGGCCGGAGCACCAGGAAGGAATGCGCAGATGCAGACAAACAGGAGCTTGGGCAGAGGCCACTTCCAGCGTTACATTGCCATTGTAGGGCATATCGGTGGTCATGATCAGCTCCGTCCCGGCCACATTGGCCTTGGAAGAAGCATACAGATCCACATAAATATCCTTTTCAGAATAAGTATAGAGTAGCTGGGGCAGCATGGAGATGAGTCGGGTACCGGTGGAAGCACAGCAGGTGGCCATGTCCACCCAGCGGGTATCCTTGCAGCCTTCCAGGAAGGCTAGATAATGCAGGCCGCGATCCTCCACCTGGGCGGCTGCCAGCATATTATAAACAGACTGCTCGATCTGATCGGTGTGATGGGCGTTATCAGGGTCCAGTAAATGCAGACGCTGATGCAGCAAAATCCAGAAGGTGGTGCTGCACAGCTCATTGTAGCTGTGGTTCATGGATAGGAAGTTACATCCCGGATAGTGGTTGTCGCCTTCACACATCACAATACCGCCGCCCACATGCTGCCATTTATCTTCATACATTTCCAGGGCAGACTGAACAGCCTGGAGCAAAAACTCCTCACCGGTGGTGCGGTACATGTCAAGAATCCCTTCCAGTGTGGTCAGCAGTGTGCTGTGGGGATGGTTGCCGGGATGCTGATAGATGGCCCGCTGCTCGTGATTGACCAGCTGCTGCAGCCACCAGTCCTCTCGATAAAACTTCTGAGCCACTTCCAGATCTTTTTCCACACCCACGGGGGACAAATATAGCTCGGTGTTAGCCAGGATCCCCTGGAAGCCCAGATTTAAATCCTTCACATAGGGCAGACAGTCGCATTCATTGAACCAGTCGCCCATGGCACGAATCAGCTTGTATGCGGTTTCATTGCCGGCGGCCCCTGCAGCCAGCAGGCCAAAGGTCAGCCAAGCACGGACATAGTTGGGGTATTCTTTGGTATTAAACTTGTCCCGGGCAATGGGAACCAGGTAACCGTCCGGATCAGCGCAGGCGGCGATACCGTCCACCACATCGTTCATTTTCTGGCGTAGTTCGGCGTCCTCCTGCCACAGCAGCAGAGTGCCGGCACCCATCAGGAATTCGCCGGCGGTCTGTCCATACAGATTGTTTTCAAAATGACCGCCGTCATAGCCGTAGGGGGCACCGGGGGCATCCACTCCTGCATATACTCGAAACCAATACAGCATACGGTCTGTATCAAAACGCTTTAAAAACCTTACATTATTGTCCCAAACTTCTGCCAGACGGCCTTCGGTCAGGGTTACACCGCCGATGAGCGGATTGACTTTGTTGGGAATGATTACGTGAGAGGGGTTAGAATAGTATTCCATGGTATACCTCCAAGCAGATTATTAGCCGTATTATACTACAAACCCCAGAGAGAATCAAGAGAAATCATTCACCAGACTTTTAAAGAAAACTGCTCCCGGAACTTGGGCTATCAGGTCCTCCAATTCACATGCTTTTTGTCGTTCAATTACACAGACAATCATTTTTTTATCGGCGCCGGAGTAAGCTCCCTGGGCATCGATTACCGTGGCGGTACGGTGCAGCTGCTGCGCAATTTGAGTGCAAAGCAAATCCGCATCCGGAGCGATAATTTCAAATTTAATCTTTTTATGTTCCTGAGCTTGCAGATGATTACTGATGGAGCTGGTGATAAAAGCGTAGATAATGCTGCAGATGACAGGTTCCACTTGAAAGCCATAGACAAAATATGAGCTGAGAGCGATAAGAATATTAATGACAAAAATGATATTCATCAGATTGAGATAGGGCTTAAAATGCCGGCAGATGGAGGCGATAATATCGGTTCCGCCGGTGGTCCCGCCCAATTTGAGGGTTCCCGCATAAACGATGCCGTGGATTGCACCGGAGGCAATGGGCGCCAGCACAATGCTGGTGCTGTTGTCTGTGTGGTATGTAATGGCGGATAAGTCTAGGTGCTGCAGACAGACAGTGGCTATGGAAAAGGAAAAAATATAGACGGTGGTTTTGATGAACAGTGGACGCTTTAGTAAGGAAAATGCTGCGATCATAAGGGGAATATTTACGACCAGACTCAGATAACCCATGGAGATTTGGGTCATATCCTGTATCATGGTACAAATACCGTTAATGCCCACCGGGGCAAAGCTGTTCGGAAAGATAAAGATAACACAATTTACTGCAGCCAGTACAGCAAGCAGCAAAATTCCAAGACAATGGAAAAAGAAATTGAAACCTTTCATGACTGAAATCCTCCAAAAAAGAATTGACTCCATTATAGAACTGGGTTACAATATAGTCAAATACTTTTATCTTATAGTATCAATAGATAAAAACTATGGGAGGACCTATGTTTAGTAAGTATAAATACGTTTATGCGGTATATCAGGAGGGTAATTTTACCAGAGCCGCAGAAAGTCTGTTTATTTCCCAACCGTCGTTGAGTGCAGCAATTAAGAATATCGAGAAAGAAGTGGGTGCGCCCTTATTTGACAGAGGTGGAGGCGCGGCCCGGCTGACAGAGATCGGACGGGAATATATCGCGGCGGCGGAGAAGATTATGAGCGCAGAACATGATTTTCTGAATCGGATTCATGATATCTATGAACTGGAAACCGGCAGCATCTCGGTGGGAGGCACCAATTACCTTTGTTCCTATGTGCTGCCCCGAATTATCAATCGGTTTACAGCGATGCATCCTAAGGTGGAGGTGTCGCTGGTGGAGGCTCAGTCCAAAACATTGATGGAGCAGATCGATAGTGAGAAACTGGATGTTATGATCGACAGTTTCGATGAGAATATGGATATGTATGAAGGAGACCCTTTGGTGAGCGAAAAGATTCTGCTTTGCCTGCCGGCGGATCGGCCTATTAACCGGAAACTGGAGAGCTTTCGCATCTATCCGGACGATATATATAACGGAAGTGTTGATATCAGCAGCATCCCCGCTGTACCGATAGAGGTGTTCAAAGACGAGCCTTTTATTCTGTTGAAGAACGGGAATGACATGTATTATCGGGCAAAGATGATTTTTGAAAAGAATGATATTGTGCCCAATGTAGTTTTCAGTGTGGATCAGATGAATATCTCTTATGCATTGGCAGATTCGGGGATGGGCGCGTGTTTTGCTACGGATACGTTGTTTCGATATGGTAAGTTCAATAATAATGTACTGTTGTACAATGTGAGCCAGGAACATGGCAGTCGTATGTTGTATATCGCCCATAAACGGAATCGATATTGCACCAGGACCATGCACGAATTTATACGAGTGGCAAAAGAAGTGATTCAAAAATAAAAAGGAGACCCTGTGAGGGTCTCACGTGATTTTACAGTTGTATCTTGCCCAGTTTACTGTCTGCGATATACTTTTCTTTAATCTGCTTCAAAGTGGCGATGTGGGGCTGGGTGATGTGTACCTTCTGGTGATGCTCGCTCTCCCACTGTTCTACCAGAAGGATAGTTACATCATCCTGATAAGAAGTATAATAGTCGTAGCGAATGCAGCCATCCTCGGCGCGTACAGCGGCTACAACGCCGGCATCGTGCAGCTCCTGGAGGAACTTGGTGCGGCTTGCGCCATCTTTAGCGGTATAGATTACATAGATACTGAACAGTTCCATAATAAGACCTCTCTTTCGGGAATGATTTACGCTCATTATAGCACGAATCAGGAAAATATCAAGAAAAGTTAATGATTTTTTCACTTGTAAAATTGGATGGGCTATACTATACTATAATTGATGGATATACTTGCTTTTGGAGGAGGTACCGAGGTGAAGTTCGAATGGAAAACCGGTTTTAAATTTGGTGGAACGATCTTTCTGCTGTACTTATGTATTCACTATTGGACAAAATTGGTGGAAGTGTTTAATACGGTAATATTGGCAGCACAGCCGCTGCTGATTGGCTGTATTATTGCATACGCAATAAATATTTTGATGAGCGTGTACGAACGCAATTATTTTCCCAAGAACAAAAAGGCCTGGATGGAAAAAAGCCGTCGGCCGGTGTGTCTGATTGCAGCCGTGATTTCGTTAATTGGTATTGTTGTGTTGGTAGTGTGGATGGTGCTGCCCCAGTTGATTCAGTGTATTCAGTTGATTATTCAGCTGCTGCCCGGCGCTATTGCCAACTTGATTGATAAATTGGATGAGTTTGACTTTGTAGCTCAGGAAATCATTGTATTTCTGGAGTCCATTGACTGGGAGTCTAAGATTAATCAGATTGTGGAGATGGTAACCTCCAGTTTGGGCGACATGGTCAGCATCTTGATGACAACCATTACTTCTGTATTTTCGATTATTGTGACAGTGTTCCTGAGTGTTATTTTCTCGGTATATCTGTTAACCAACAAGGACAATATCAAGCGTCAGGCCCAAAAGGTAATGCTCCATTATTTTCCCGGTAAGTGGTGTGAGAAAATTACATATGTGCTGTATGTGGTGAATGACTGTTTTCGCAGGTATGTGGTGGGACAGTGTACTGAGGCTGTGATTTTGGGCTGTCTTTGTATTTTGGGGATGACCATTCTGCGGATGCCCTATGCGGCCATGATTGGTGCATTGGTTGCGGTAACTGCTTTGGTGCCCGTTGCGGGTGCTTTTATTGGTGCTGGTGTGGGTGCGTTTATGATTCTGACAGTTTCACCCATGAAGGCACTGATTTTCCTGATCTTCTTTGTGGTGCTGCAGCAGTTGGAAGGCAATTTGATTTACCCTCGTGTGGTTGGTTCTTCTCTTGGCCTGCCCGGTATTTGGGTGCTGGCGGCGGTTACCATCGGCGGCGGTATCTGGGGAATCACCGGTATGCTGCTGGGCGTGCCGCTGACTGCCGCAGTGTGGCGCATTGTTCGTGAGGATATGAATAAAGAAAAGCGATGGAAGAAGCGGGAGCGTCTGCAGCGGGAAGAAGCGGAGCGACAGGCTCTGGAAGAACGAATGATGGAGGATCTGTTTAACGGCCACGAGCCGGAAGTGGAGGACGAAGAAGCGGAGGAAACAGCAGAATGAGATTAGGGATGCTGCGGGTAATGCCGGAGCCTTGGAATCCGGAAGGAAACATGGCGGTGTTGGAAGCGATGGTCAAGGAAGCAGCCGATAAAGGCGTGGATGTGCTGATGACCTGTGAGTGTTTTCTGGATGGTTACTGTGTGTCCAAAACCGGAGTGCCCGGTCGGATGAGCGGGGAGCTGCGGGAACGGTTTGAATCCATGGCCCAACCGGAAGATAGTCCATATTTGCAGAAAGCCAGCCAGTTGTGTCAGCAGTATAGCATCGGTATGATTTTTGGACTGTCCACTTTGGAAGATGGTAAGATTTACAATACAGCGGTATTGTTTGGAAAGGACGGCCGGGAAATCGGTCGGTATCATAAGAGCCATTTGTATGTTCATGATTTGAACTATGAACCGGGTAATGATTTCCCGGTGTATGATACACCTTGGGGTAAGATCGGTATGCTGATCTGTGCCGATCGCCGCTGGCCGGAAGCAGCTCGGACGCTGCGTGTTCGCGGGGCGGAGATGATACTGATTCCCACATATGGTATGCGCCATGAAGTCAATACCATGTGGATGCGTACCCGAGCCTACGAAAATGAATGCTATCTGGCCTTTTGCCATCCCAATGTGGCCTATATTTGCAATCCGTTGGGAGAAATAGACGCATGGCTGGAGTCCAATGTGCCGGGGATTTTGGTGCATGATATTGATCCTGCCAAGTGCAGACATGAAATGTTTGACATGCGCAGGACGGATATTTACGAAATATAAAAGGAAGGAAAGGGGCTATCTCACTTGGTGTGAGATGGCTCCATTTTTTTGTATATAACAGTTGTTTTGGATGCTGTCAACGGAGAATTCTCAGTTAAGACGATGGATTTTGACCGTTATTTGATGTTGCTAACGGAGAATTGTCGCCGGGTTACGGGAATGAAGTGAGACAGCCCCTTTTGTGCATAGAAAAGGTGTGACGAAGGGATGGAGAGGACAATAACTAATAAGTACTTCCCTTAGGCAAGACTCTGGCTATTGTACCTCTTTCTCCAGAGTAGAAGACTTCTTCTTGACTTCTGACAAAGTGTCTTATATAATGAGTACAAAATTATGATTTCTAACGGAGGGTTGGATCATGAAGTTTCGAGAAATGTTTGGCGCAGCCCAGTGGGTTGGCGTGGAAGGTCAGCAGCCGGAATCGGTATTGTTTCGTACAGAGTTTGCCGCGGAAAAGCCGATGCGTGCAGAGTTGACCATCGTAGGCCTAGGCGTGTTTGAAGCCTATATTAATGGTAAGAAAGTTTCGGAAGATTTATTTATGCCCTTAAATACGGATTATTGTCCCAGATCGTTCCAGATTCGAGGGAATGATTTTGGAGAGGTGACGGAGCATCGTCTGTATTGTCCTAAGTACGATGTGACTCATTTGATTGAAACAGAGTGCATGAATGTGCTGGCGGTGATGGTGGGTAACGGTTGGTTTGCCCACAAGGAATACCCCGCTTTTGGGGTAAAACAACTGTGTTATCAGCTGGTGATGACCTATTCTGATGGCAGTGAACGCCGGATTGTATCCGGTCCCCAGGTGATGACCAAGGCTGGTTTTGTAATCGATGAACACATGCAGAAGGGCGAGACCCATGACTATCGAGGATATGATGATGGCTGGATGTTGGCTGATTATGTTCCGGATGGCTGGCAGCAGGCCAAGGTATTGCCGCCTTTGGAGACGGATTATTTGACCAGTGATTGCCCGGCAGACCGGGTGATTCGCAGTATCATTCCTGTGGAGTTAAGTGAGACCTCCCAAGGCAGGATGTATGACTGTGGCGAGAATATTACCGGTTGGCCGGTGCTGATTTGCCGCGCAGCCGCAGGAAAAGAGATTGTCGTTCGTGTGGGTGAGTCTTTGATGGTGGACGGAACGCTGGATCCGGACAACTGCCACGAGCAGGTGATGCGCTATATCAGCGACGGAACGCCCAGAGTACTGCATCCTCAGTTTACCTGGCTGGCGTTTCAGTATTTTGCGGTTGAGGGCGAGGCCGATGTGGTGGAAGTACAGGTGATTCACACCGATGTGAAAGTTACCTCTTCTTTTAGAAGCAATAACTCTACTCTGAACTGGCTGTATGATGCTTATATCCGCACACAGCTTGACAACATGCACATGGGTATTCCTTCGGACTGTCCTCATATTGAGCGAAGGGGCTATACCGGCGATGGTCAGCTGACCTGTGACGCGGTGATGACTATGTTGGATGCCAAGGCGTTTTACAAGAAGTGGCTGGGAGATATTGCGGATTGTCAGGATCGGCTGAGTGGTCATGTGCAGTACACGGCGCCTTATGTCCAGTCTGGCGGCGGTCCCGGCGGCTGGGGCTGCGCTATCGTAGAAGTGCCTTATATGTATTATAAGCATTATAATGATGCAGAGCCCATGGCCCAGATGTATCCCCAGATGCTGCATTATTTTGAGTATTTGGATGCCCATAGTGAAAATGGATTGGTGGTTAGTGATCGTCCCGGTGAATGGTGCCTGGGTGACTGGTGTACACCGGAAAAAATCGAGATTCCGGAACCCTTTGTGAATACATATTTTTATATCATGTCCCTGGGTCGGGTGCTGGAGATTGCTCGTGTAGTAGGACATTTTGAGGACATTCCGGCGCTGGAAAAGAAGATGAATGATCTGAAAGCGGTGCTGGTGGAGAAATATTACGATGAGAATACCGGCGACTTCTGTGAAAATATCCAGGGTGCCAATGCCTTTGCAGTGGATATCGGTCTGGGGGATGTACGAACCTATGATCATATAGAACAGCAGTACCGTCGCTGGGGTTATTATGATACGGGTATCTTCGGGACGGACATTGTAACTCGTCTGCTGTTTGAGAATGGCGATGAGGGAGTGGCGGTTCATCTGCTGTCCGGACATGTGGAGAATGGTTCTTATGGGTATATGCAGGACATGCATGCCACCACTTTGTGGGAGTACTGGGGTGACTATGCCCGCAGTTATAATCACCCCATGTTCGGTACGCCGGTGCGGTATTTGTTCCAGTATGTGCTGGGCATTACCCAAAGTACCGAAGGCTGGGAACAGGTGCGCATTGCGCCTAAGTTGGTTCCTCAGTTGTGGAGCGTGAGCGGCCATGTAACGGTGCCGAAGGGAAAGATCAGCGTTGCCTACGAAAGGTCACAAAAGAGCACCATTTTCCGTGTGCAGGTTCCTGCAGGTATTACAGCTGAGTTTAGCTGCGGTGGTGTACACCGACAGCTGAGCGCAGGTATGAATATAATAGAAATATAAAAATGGAGGTTACAATAATGAGTTTGATTCCTACACCTAACCGCGAGACGGTGATTGAAAAAAGCAAAGAAGTGGTAAAGCATATTCGGGAGAAGCATCTGAAGCAGATCCTGGATTCGGATGGTCCGGTATTTTATATTTCCGATGAGTATCCCGGCATTTGGCTGGAACATACATATGATCCGCTGGTTTGGGCGGATCTGACCGGTGAAACCTCTTATGCAGTGGCTCAGACCCGGATGTTCATGAAGCACCAGAGGGAAGATGGTCATCTGCCCTGTTGGGCCCGTCATATCATGGGTTATGGTCAGCTGCAGGAGTGTGTGGCTTTTTATCAGTTGTGCTGGGAAGTGTATCAGATGACCGGTGATCGGGAGTATTTGGCCGAAACCTATGAATCCGGCAAAAAGTGGAATGAGTGGCTGTGTGCCAACCGCATGGGCAAGAGTGGTCTGATTGAAATGTTCTGCGGTTACGACAGTGGACACGATAACAGTTTTCGTCTGGATGGCATGAAGTATCTGGGCCGTATTGGTGACGATGCTGCCAATTATCCGGAAGCCTGTCCCGTGGCTCCCATCATTGCCACCGACCTGAACTCCATTTTGTATGGAGATCGTATGGCGCTGGCTGCCATGGCCAAAGAACTGGGTCTGGACGAAGAGTCTGCCCAGTGGAAGGTTAAGGCTGAGGAATTAAAAGCTAAGCTGTTTGAAGTGTGTTATGATGAGGAAGATCAGTTCTTCTACGATGTGGATAAAAATGGTCAGGTGCGTAAGTGTAAGTCCATCTCCATTACCTCCATGTTCTGCGAAAAGGTGCTGAGTCAGGAGCAGGCAGATGCCATTTTTGAACGCTATTTCCGTAACGAAAAGGAATTTGGCACAGCCTATCCCTATCCGGCGGTATCCCCCTCGGACCCGTTGTTTAGAAAAAATCTCAGCGGCAACAGCTGGGGATATTTCAGCCAGGGCTTGACCATGCTGCGGAGCCTGCGTTGGATGAAGCATTATGGATATGAAAAGGAGCTGCACGAAAATATGGAGAAGTGGCTGGCAGCCTGGACGGTAAGCCCCCTGCAGTTTGGTCAGGAGCTGGATCCGTTCACCGGTGAACCTTCGGATTGCTCTGAATGGTATTCCAGCACCATGCTGTTCTATCTGACTGCAGCCAAAGAATTAGGATATATTGATAAGGAAGTATTGTGCAAATGAATCAAGTGAAAAGCAAATCGCCTTGGATGCAGCGTATTGCCTACGGCAGTGGTGATGCCGCCTGTAATATTGTTATTGGCATGCTATCCACCATTTTAACATTATTTTATACGGATTACGTGGGGATATCCGCTGCGGTGATCGGTATTGTTATGCTGGCCTCCCGTGTGCTGGATGCGATCGGAACATTGTTGGTGGGATTTTTAGCCAATAAGACCCGGAGTAAATGGGGGAAATATCGTCCTTGGATCCTGTGGTCCTCTGTTCCCTATGCTTTATGTATAGTGTTATTGTTTACGGTGCCCCAGACCACACCGCTGCTGCAGGGAATCTATATCTTTATTACATACAATCTGTGCACCACGGTATGTTATAACCTGATCAATGTTCCTTACGGCAGTTTGGGATATGCCATGACACGGGATTCCCAGGAGCGGGATATGCTGAGCACCATTCGAATGGCCTTTGCTTCCGCCGGCCGTTTGTTGGCAGTATGTGCCACATTGCCCTTGGTACAGCTGTGGGGCGATGGCCAGGATGCATGGGTGAAGTCCAGTATCATTTGGGCAGTGATTGCAGTGGTGATGCTGATCTTCTGTTTTGTAAAATGTAAAGAAGCCCCGGCGGAAGAAGTCAGTGAAACAGCCACTATGCCCATGGGGCAGCAACTGAAAATGGTGCTGGGTAACGGCTACTTTTGGGCAGGAGCTGCATTTCAGACCCTGCAGTATGTAATGCTGGCAGTGGTGGGAACGATTTTGCCCTATTACTGCAAGTATATACTGAATAATGACAGCTGGTTGTACAGCACCATGTATCTGGTGGAGATGTTGTTGATGATCAGTGTGATGCTGCTGACGCCGCTGATGGTCAGACGATATGGAAAAAGATTGGTGTGTCTGGCAGGCTTTGGTTTGGTTGTGATAGGGCACATTGCCTGCTTTATCTGGCCGGAAAGTATTCCTGCGATTTTTGTGGGGGGCATTATCCGAGGTATCGGATATGCACCGTTTAATGCGGTGTTCTTCAGCTTCCTGGGTGAAGCGGTAGAGTACGGTGCCTGGAAAAACGGACATCGACAGGAGAGTCTGATGTATGCCACCAGTACGATGCTGAATAAGATCAGCGCCGGTGTTTCATCCTACTTGCTGACCGGCTTGCTGGCAGTAGCAGGATATATTAGCACAACGTCCGGAGTAACCAGCCCGGTGCAGCCCCAGAGCGCTATTGATATGATTGTTTACATCTATCAGTACGGTCCCATTATCGTATTGGGCCTGACTGCAGCAGTGCTGTGGGTGTACAAGCTGGAAAAAAGCTGCCCCAGATGATGGCAGAGATGGAAAGTCGAAAGTAAGAGAGAAAGTCCTGGGAACAAGATGGGTAAAAAGACATTTTGTTTGCAGGACTTTTGTTATTGGTAAAAAAGAAATGGATGACAGAAATATCCGTTAATTTAGATGTGGAGAAATTTATATTTTATTCATTGGAATAGTATGCTATCGATTGGATATACTATTTATGAAAAGTGCGATGAAAATGACATTCAAGTGTTGATTTAATCGCATTTTTGTGATATGCTTTATACATTGAGAAAGGAGTGCATATTCCATGTATATTAGTAGAACTGTAGAGAATGCAATACTTGCTGCCGGGAAATCTTTTCCATGTATCGTGGTTTATGGTCCGAGACAGGTTGGCAAATCTACCACTATTGATCATTTGTTTGGAGATAAATATCAAAAAGTAACCCTCGATGACGGTGAGGATCGCGCACTGGCAATCCGTAACCCAAAATTATTTTTGGAGAGTTATGGATGGCCTCTCGTTATCGATGAAATCCAGAAAGCTCCAAAGCTGTTGGATGAGATTAAGAACAGCATTGACGAGCACCGGCTCTCCTGGATAAAAAGTGGTGAAGAAAGGCAACTGATGTATATTCTGACTGGATCTAACCGTTTTGAACTTCAGGAAGGTATTTCTGATTCTCTCGCCGGACGTTGTGGCGTAATCGATATGGCATCATTTACGTTTGCAGAGAAGAATGGCTATAATGCGCCTCTATTCAATCCGGAAATCAGCGAGATTCGAAAACGAGAGAGAGATAATAGAAAATATAGCAGCAAAAAGGAGATCTTCGAGGAGATCTTCAAAGGAGGCATTCCCGATATTTGCACGGGTATTTCTGAGCGCGAGATATATTTTAAGTCATATGTGAACACCTATATCGAGCGAGATGTTATGAGACTTATTGAAGCCTCCAGCGAACTGCAATTCCGCAACTTTCTTTCTGTTGTCGCATTGCGCACTGCGCAGGAACTTCGTTACGACCAAATTGCAAATACTGTTGGTATCGATGTACGTACTTGCAAGCGATGGATTTCTATTTTACAAACCTCTGGTATAATCTATCTATTGCATCCATATATGTCCAATATATCAAATAGAATCATTAAAGCACCTAAGCTTTACTTTATGGATACCGGCCTCTGTGCTTATCTTTGCAAATGGCCCAATGCAGAAATGTTGGAGTCCTGTGCAATGAATGGTGCCTTCTTTGAGACTTATGTAGTAAGCGAAATCATAAAGAATCTCTATGCCTACAATAAGGACCCGAAGGAATTTCTTTTCTATTATCGTGATATTGATCAAAAAGAGATTGATCTTATCTATGTTAACGCTAGCGATATATATCCAATCGAAGTTAAAAAAGGTATCGCCCCCACAAAACCAACGAAAAACTTTGATGTGTTGAGCAAATATAAATTGAACATTAAGCCTGGGCTCATCATAGATAACTGTGATCGTATTCGCCCTATTAATGAAAAGGCATATGCTTTTCCAATTTACCTCTTGTAAAAAGGGGGGGCGTCACCATCTAAAGAGTGAATAACAGAAAACCATATGCATAGGAAAAGCTGTCAAAACGCCCACCGAAAATAAAAATTCGGTGGGCATCTTTTTAATACTCTATAATTACTGTTT
>JAFUJY010000089.1 GCA_017467985.1 Bacillota bacterium | reverse complement strand
CCATCCCAATAGCGGCCGAGCTTGGTAAAATGGAACGGCCATGCATCGTCAGCATTGAGCTCCCACATTCTTTCACGGCACACATCCTCGTACACAAAAGATATATGCCTGCTTACAAGATCTCTACGAATCTTATTTATAACCACATGGCTGTGTCCGCTTTCGATAAAACTCATATTGGGATATACAAAGGCAAACCAAAAACGCAGATAATTATCCTTGATTTTATACAGTCCTTTTTTACTCTTTTCGGGATTCTCTTCGGTAACAGGAACCTCACGTTCCACTATATCCAAGTCCATCAGCGTTTTAAGATACTTGGTTAGACTTGTGGATTTTATTTCCAACACCGTAGATATCGCAGACAGTTTACTATTTCCTGCAGCAATAGCCTTGATTATTGAAAAATAGCTGCCAATTTCAGTCACTTCCTGCTGCAGCAAAAAATGGGGTTCATCATACAAGTATCCAGAACGATTCAACACACATTTTTGAATTGCCGTATATATATCGCTGTTCTCGGAAAAGAGTTCAATATACTTTGGAACGCCTCCCGTTACCGCATACATTTCAATCAGCTCTTTTCTGGTCTTACCGGGAAAAAACTCATTATAGTATGCAAATGGTATTTGCTTTAAGCGAATTTGTGCAGTTCTTCTGCCATACAAGGGACTGTCGTATGCCAAGGTCTGCGATTCCATCATTGATATAAGGGAACCACAGAGGATCACCATTACGGACTTGTCTTTGAGTATTTCCTCCCATATGCGCTGAAATATAGAGGGAAAAGCAGGATTAGCCTTGCCAAGATATTGAAATTCGTCCAAAACAATAATGGGTTTGGTATCAAAAGGAGTATCCATTATTGTTTTAAAAAGAGTATCCCAATTCTTTATATCTGCATTTCTCAAAAGATCGCTGTCAATAAAATCAGCAACTTTATCCTTGAAAGCATTACGGTTTTGGACCTCCGATTCCTCACTTGCAAGGAAAAACAAAGCTCTTTTGTCTTTGATAAACTCCGAGATCAACGTTGTCTTACCAACTCTGCGTCGTCCATACAAAACCACAAGCGCACTGCCTATTCGCTCATATTCACTTTGCAGGGTTTCCATTTCCTGCTCACGGTCAACAAAGTTGCCCACATCATCACCTCCTCTTTTCTGATTTTATTATACCACAGATTATTATAATTTCAAGTATAACTTTTTTATTTTGATAAAAAATCCGCCCGATTTCTCGGACGGATTTTTCATTTTTATAAAGTGAATTACTTGCTGGACTTAATAGCAGCCTGTGCAGCAGCCAGACGTGCGATCGGCACGCGGAAGGGAGAACAGGATACATAGTCCAGACCGATCTTGTGGCAGAACTCTACGGAAACGGGGTCGCCGCCATGCTCACCACAGATACCGCAGTGGATCTCAGGACGAACCTTCTTACCCAGAGTAACAGCCATATCCATCAGCTTGCCTACGCCGGTCTGATCCAGCTTAGCAAAGGGATCATTCTCGTAGATCTTCTTGTCATAGTATGCACCCAGGAACTTACCAGCATCATCACGGCTGAAACCGAAGGTCATCTGAGTCAGGTCATTGGTACCGAAGCAGAAGAACTCAGCTTCCTTAGCAATGTCATCAGCAGTCAGACAAGCTCTCGGGATCTCCATCATGGTACCTACTTCGTACTTCAGGTCGCTGCCAGCAGCTGCGATTTCAGCATCAGCAGTAGCTACAACTACATCCTTAACATACTTCAGCTCCTTAACTTCGCCGGTCAGAGGAATCATGATCTCGGGAACGATGTTCCAATCGGGATGAGCATTCTTCACGTTGATAGCAGCGCGGATAACAGCAGCGGTCTGCATCTTAGCGATTTCAGGATAGGTAACAGCCAGACGGCAGCCACGATGACCCATCATGGGGTTGAACTCATGCAGAGAAGCGATGATGTTCTTGATATCTTCAACAGTCTTACCCTGAGCATCAGCCAAAGCCTTGATATCCTCTTCCTCAGTGGGAACGAACTCATGCAGCGGGGGATCCAGGAAACGGATACAAACGGGATAACCTTCCAGAGCCTCATACAGCTTCTCGAAGTCACCCTGCTGATAAGGCAGAATCTTAGCCAGAGCTACTTCTCTCTCTTCAGCACTGTCGGAGCAGATCATCTCACGGAAAGCAGCAATTCTTTCAGCTTCGAAGAACATATGCTCGGTACGGCACAGACCGATACCTTCAGCACCCAACTCACGAGCCTTCTTAGCATCAGCAGGAGTATCAGCGTTGGTACGAACCTTCAGAGTTCTGAACTCATCAGCCCACTCCATGATACGGCCAAACTCGCCAGCAATTTCAGCGTCAACAGTAGGAATGATGCCGTCATAAATGCATCCGGTGGAACCGTCGATGGAGATGTAATCACCTTCAACATAGGTCTTGCCAGCCAGAGTGAACTTCTTGTTCTCTTCATCCATGATGATGTCGCCACAACCGGATACACAGCAGGTACCCATACCACGAGCTACTACAGCAGCGTGAGAGGTCATACCACCACGAACGGTCAGGATACCCTGAGAAGCCTTCATACCGGTAATATCTTCAGGAGAGGTCTCCAGACGAACCAGAATAACCTTCTCGCCACGATTCTTCCAAGCTTCAGCATCTTCAGCGGTAAATACAACCTTACCACAAGCAGCACCGGGAGAAGCACCCAGACCACGGCCAGCGGGAGTTGCAGCCTTCAGAGCCTTGGTATCGAACTGAGGATGCAGCAGAGTGTCCAGGTTACGAGGATCGATCATAGCAACAGCCTGCTTCTTATCGATCATGCCCTCATCTACCAGATCACAAGCGATCTTCAGAGCAGCCTTAGCGGTACGCTTACCATTACGGGTCTGCAGCATGTACAGCTTACCACCCTGAATGGTGAACTCCATATCCTGCATATCACGATAGTGATCTTCCAGAATAGCACAAACCTTCTTGAACTCAGCAAAAGCTTCGGGGAACTGCTCTGCCATCTGAGCGATAGGCATGGGAGTACGAACGCCGGCTACAACGTCTTCACCCTGAGCATTTACCAGGAACTCACCCATCAGACCAGGCTCACCAGTAGCGGGGTCACGAGTGAAAGCAACACCGGTACCACAGTCATCACCCATGTTACCGAACGCCATGGACTGTACGTTAACAGCAGTACCCCAGGAATATGGGATATCGT
>JAFUJY010000088.1 GCA_017467985.1 Bacillota bacterium | reverse complement strand
ACCAACTCTTTTTCAATGGATTTGCTCCCGGAAACAGCAGTATTACTGGCATAAACGATCGTGCCATTGATCCCCGCATAAATTCTGCGTTTCTCCAAAGCTTCTTCCAATTCGTCCAGTTTCATTTCCGCCACAAGTAAAGCATTATGCAAATCCCGCAAACGCTTTTCATAGTCCTGCGTTAATTCTATTTCATCCAGTCTTGCATCCCGTTCTGCTTTTAACTGGGACTCTATACTTTTTAACTCTTCCATACTGAGCTGTGTGGGTTCTTCCTCCACATACCAACTCTTACCATTTACGGCTTCCGGTTTTTCTCCCTGTTGCAGCCATACATCTAATAGCCAAATTAACTCACGTACTTGCGCTAATTCTTTTTCAATTGCTGTCAGGCGCCCATCCTCATCTATGGCCTCCAGCTCCCAATCCTCATACAAATGTTCAATCTGCATGTTCAAAAGCAGGATTTGATAGTTCTGCTCCTGCACCTGTTTCTCCAAATCATCAATACGCAGCTGCGCCAAAAGGTCTCCAACTTCTACAATATCGCCTTCTGTCACATAAACACTTTCAATGTACATGTCATCCAACTGAAATGACAATGTTTCCGTCTGCACCGGTGTATATCTGCAGCGAATACTCTCGGTCAAAACCAAGTCGCCCCGTACTACAACTGTCTGCTTATATTCTTTCTTTTCATATGATTCTACAATAGGTACTGTGGGAAATTCCTCTTCCTCCGGAAATAATCCACAGCCTGTAAAAATAATCGATAAAACAATAATTAAAGTAATCCCTCTTTTAAAATATTGCTTCATTTTCCCTCTCCCCTTCCATTTTCACTTGTAAAAGAACAATTCGTTGCCTTCTTTTTATATTATACAACAGAAGAATATAATTTGTCAATAAAAACACGGCAAGGAGACCTAAATCTCCTTGCCGCATATCACATTTACTTTTTCGGTGTACTGATAACCACCTTACCGTCCACCAGTTCCAGTTGTACTTTATTGCCTTCCAGGCCCATCTGCTCCAGAATCTCCTTGGGGATCTGGACACGGCCGGCCTTATCCAGCACTGCAAACTCGTCGTGGGCTTCTTCAAACATGTTGATGGAGTCCAAACGGTCCGCATAGTCCTGTTTTACGATCATTTCGCTGCTGGTCTTACCGTCTCGGATGGCCACCACACGATTTACCTTTTTGGACAGGGCCCGGTCGTGGGTTACGATCACGATGGTCAGGCCCAGCTCTCTGTTCAGAGTCCGGAACATATCCAGGATGTAGTTACCGGTCTTGGCATCCACAGAACCTGTGGGCTCGTCCGCCAGCAAAATCTTGGGATTGTTGGCCAGGGCAATGGCGATGGCAATTCGCTGCTGCTCACCACCGGACAGCTGGTTCAGGCGGCTGTCCTTTTTGTGGGACATACCTACAATTTCCAACAGTTCCAGAGCCCGCTCCCGGCGTTTCTTTTCACTGTCGAACATCATGGGCAGGCTGATGTTCTGGACTGCATTCAGGTAAGGCACCAGGTTACGGGCGTTATTCTGCCATACAAAACCTACGGTCTTACGCTTATAATCCACCAGCTCCGCCTCGTTCAGCTTAAACAGGTTCTTGCCATCAACGGTCAGTTTACCGGCAGAAGGACGATCCAGACCACCGACCATGTTCAGGAAGGTGGACTTACCACTACCACTGTTACCGATGATCGCCATGAGCTCGCCCTTGGCGATGTTCAGATCCAGACCCTGGAGGGCCAGTACTTCCAAATCCTTGGTTTTATAAATCTTCACCAGGTTTTCACAAATAATGATATCCTCACTCAACTAACTCACCGTCCTCCAGCTGATATACTTTGTCACCCAGCTTCATCAGCTCGGTGTCGTGGGTGGTCATCACGATGGTGATTCCCTCTGTCGCCGTCAATTCCTTAAAGATCTTGATGACCTGCAGACCGGTGTTGGTATCCAGCTCTGCAGTGGGTTCGTCAGCAAAAATAACTTTGGGTTTGTGGGCAATGGCACGGGCAATGGCCACTCGCTGCTGCTCACCACCTGAAAGTTCCTGGGGCAAATGATGCAGACGGCTTCCCAGGCCCACCATTTTCAGGCATTCTTCTGCCCGCTTTCTCCGGTCTCCGTCATATTTGGCCATGCGCAGGGCAAATTCTACATTTTCGTAGGCGGTCATCACCGGAATCAGTGCCACAGACTGGAAGATAAAACCAATACGATGGCGACGGATCTTTTCCCGGTCACTCTCGCTGAGCTTGGCAATATCCAGGTCCTTCAGGTACACTTCCCCTTCCGTGGGCAGGTCCAGAGCGCTGAGAATATTCATCAGTGTGGTTTTGCCGGAACCAGAGCGTCCCTTCAAAATGGTCAAAGCTCCCTCCGGGATGGTCAGATCCAACCCCTTCAGCGCCCAGAAGGTCTCGCCGCCGGCCACGGGAAAGCCCCGTTTTACCCCTTTGGTTACAATAATATCAGACATATGTTCTCCCCCTTTTAGTCTTCGCCCAGTTTCAGCGCCTGTGCAATCTTAATCTTAGAGATCAATGCACCCAGAACCACCAGACAAATCACAATCATCAAACCGATCACGATTCCCAGTCGCAGGAAGTCGCTGGCCTGGCTGACAATCTCCAGCGGAATCACCTTATCCGCACTGGAATAGGCAATCTGAATCAGCGGTACATACAAATTGGCACCGATTCGACCGACCAACACGCCGCCCAAGATGGACATACCGGAGATAAAGAACTGCTCATTCAAAAGCATGGACCAGATTTCATTCTTAGACATACCCATAGCTCGGAAAATACCGAACTGCAGTGTTCTGGACTGAATGGACAAAATCCAGTAAATCAGGAAACCGGTGGCACACAGCAACAGTACGATAATAAAACCAATGGTCAAAATACCGTTGGTTCCCTGGAAAACGGGATCATTCTTCATGTCCACAATCTCAGCGGCTGTATCCTTGAAGACCGTGAACTTGGTTCCCGTCTCCTGGGCATAATCGTACAGGAACTGGGTGGAACCTTCCACGTCCATCCACACCTGATAGGGTCGGATACCCCAGGCAGCCTGCAGCTGGGACAGGTGGGCAACAATCAGGAAATTATCCGTTTCCTTGATGACGCCATCCGATCCCCGGCTGATGGTCACCGGCGAATAGGACGGCCAGTAATCCACAAAACCATAGATAATTCCACGAGTGGAATCTCCTGCATTATTGGTGTAGGTCAAGGCATCCCCCACCTTGTAACCATAAATCTCCTTAAAATTAGAAGATACCAATATGGCATTCGCATTCTGCGAAATAATATTTAAGTACTTGTACCAATGGACTGACATCAAGGATTCTTTGAACCAAGCGGTCTCGCCAAATTCTTTGGTATTGATGCCCATGACCGTCGCATTGTTGATTTTACCCTTTTCCACGGACACGGAGACTTTGGTTTCCACCTGCACCTTGGTTGCGCTCTTAACCCCTTCCATTTGCTGATATTTACCAAAATCCGGCTCCACATAGGACAATTCCAAAGTTCCGGTGGTATCCTCAGCCACCTGCTGCTCGTTATTCCCCCACTTTTCCCGAAGCACCACATCTGCACCGGTCACATAGCGGATTTTTTCTTCCCCATTGGCGTTGATGGTTCGCGCAGTCTGGGTATTAAAGATACCCATGGCTACAGTCAAAATCAAGAATACCACCAGGAATCCCTGATTATTGTTGCTGCGCTGAATCCGCAGGAAAGACGCATAAATAGCCGGCGGCCACCACTTTTTACCAATAACAAAGACCAGCTTAATCAACCAGGGCAACAGACGCAAAATCAACAAACCGGCTCCCAGCATAAAGATGGAAGAACTGAAATACAGCATGGGATCCAAGGAAGCCCCTTCCAGAACCTGCTGGGCCAAAAATTCTTCCTGGCCCTTAAAACTATACAATCCGTATAATCCTGCACCCAGTAACACCACATCCAGGAACACTAGCTGCCACCAGGGACGCTTTGCAGCCCGATTCTTCCGACGTTTATGATCCACAATATTTACATCGGCAAAACGCAGTACCGGCAGTACCATGGTTCCAACGGAGAACAGCGCTGCACCCAGCGCCAGAATCCAGGCCATGGGCCCCACTTCCACTGGTAGAGCGGTTCTCTGTACAAACTCCAGGAATGCATTGGATGCACCCAGAATTTTACAGATCAGCACGCCCAGAGGGATACCGCCCAAAATACCCACGCCCGCAATAATCAAGCTTTGCAGCAGATAAATATAGATGATTTGATTTTTGGCAGCGCCACGGCTCTTAAATACGGAGATTTCATTTTGTTCGATCTCCAGCATCTGGCGGGATACCATGAAAATAAAGGCAGCCAACAATACAAAGATCGGCACCTGCAATACCAAAATGGTGGTATTCAGTTTTTGAGCCACAGGAACGAATGCTTCCAGCGTCTCCTGGAAATAAGTTCCCATATGTACCACTTTCATGTCATTACTGATAATTTCATACTTTTCCACGATCTCCAGCATTTGCTCCACTTTGTCAGCCCGCATGGCAGTATAATCCATAACGGTATGCCACTCCGCCGTGAAGCCCATCTCCGTATTGGCCGGATTATACAAAATCTCCCGGAAAATATTTTCAGCGATAACAAAATCTTCTTTCCAATAAGAAGGTGAGGAAACCCAGTATGGATCCTGATCTGTCTTATGTTCAAATATACCCACAATTTTTACTTTATAGGGTACACCGTTGGCATCCGGCAGTTCTGCCAGTTCCAGCACTTCATCCAGGATCAGGTTATTTTCTACCAAGGTGCGTTCATTGACAACCACTTCAATCACGTGATCCTTGATTTCGTCAGAATACATTCTGCCGTGGGTAATCTGGATATGATCTTCAAAGTTAGAATAGCTGGTGATCTCCGCCATCATCTCATTCTTGCCGTCTTCCACTTTTACTTCGTGGACTGCCCGTACATTATTACGATACAGGTGACGAACCTCTTCTAATACGGTCACCCCCAGCTCATCCACCATTTCTCCCAACATGTCCTCTGTGGCCTGCAGGCCTTCCAGCGACTTTTCTTTACTAAAGGGAGAATAGTTATTACGCACGATAATGGTTCCCGGATATTTATTTTTTGTGGTCAGATAATCGCTCATTTCCTGAACCAATGTCCGCTGCAGCACCGCCTGGGAATACATGGGGTTGGCCGCAGCCACGGCAACCATCAGCAAATTACCGATCAGGAGACTGATCACCATCCACTTTTTATTCAGGATCTTCTGAAAAATAAAGTTAAACATGTTCAGCCCTCCTTATTCCACGATCAGTGTCTGACCTTCACTCAGGCCATCCACAATCCAGGTAACCTCGGTATTGGTCAGTCCCTGGGCCACATAACGCTTCTTTACGGCACCATCTTCCAGTATATTCACATACAAATTACCGTCTTCACGACCGGTGGCTTTACGATCCACCACCAGCACATCTTCCAGATATTCTGTATTAGCATAAAATACAATAGAATTCTGAAAATCACCGGGAGATACGTTTTCATTGATACGAATATATGCATCTGACTGACTCATGGTAGATGTCATAATATTGGGAGCCGCAACAACCACACCGGTGTAATACTTTTTCTCATTCTTTCTTCCGGTTTCGATGGTGACTTCCATACCGTAACGCAGCTTATTGCCCGCATCACTCACCCGCAGGCCAAAAACTTCTTCTGAATACATGCTGACAATAACCTCGCCGGCATTCACTTTATCTCCCACATGATAAGAAGCGACAGACTTCACAATGCCATCAAATGGAGCCACCATCGTATTGTCCCGCATTTCCTCCTTCATGGTATCCAATCGTTCCTGCAAGGAAGCAATTTCTCGCTCAGTCTGGTACACATACAGATCATAGGAAACTTCCATTTTCTCCAGGTCTAGCTGGGCAATTTTCAGCTGATAGGATGACAGCGTACTGATATTGGCCTTAGCCTCTTTAATAGCAGCCAAGCGCTCGGTTTTGCCTTCCACAAAGGCTTCTTTTTTCCGCTGCAGCTGCAGTTCCAGTTCAGCCTTTTCAGCGGTACTGACTTCTACTTCAAAAACCGCCAGTACATCGCCCTTTTTCACGCTCTGGCCGTTCTTCACCAGAACTTCCTCCAAACGGGCTTCGCCGCCCTTCCAGCTCAATTCTGCCCAAATAGGAAAGGCTAACGAAGCAGATCCCTGGGCGGACTTACTGTATTCGCCCTTTGTCACCTGTACTGTCTCATAATTAGCCTCTTCCGGCACAATCAAATCCTCGGACATCAATGTATCGTCTGTTTTATCGCCGCCGCAGGATGCAAACATCATACAAAGGATCAGCAAAAAGATTGCCATGGTTTTATTCTTTAACATAGACCACATCTCCTTCCTGCAGACCTTCTACGATCTCCACTTCCACATCGTTGGCAATTCCCACGGTGATACTGCAGCGAATTCGCTCATCACCTTGTATTTTATAAACATAACGACCCTTTTCATCCCGATATACCGCATTCGCCGGGACTGTCAGTACATTTTCTTTATAAGAAGTAATCAGCATCACTGCCGCAAATTGACCGCTTTCAAACTTTTCCAGGTCAGTCTCTATAATAAATTCTGACTTCACCGTTTCACCGGCCAACACCTTGGAAACATATTCTCTGCTGTCCATGGGCACATAGGTCAGCTGCACGTCCGTATCCAAAATCCGGGCATATACCCGCTGGGCATCGTCAATCTTGGTGGCATTAATATAATCCGTAGAAACACTCAGACGATCTTCGTCCGCAAGACCGATCACTGTCTTATATGCACCAATGGAACTCCCCTCTTTTGCCGCCAGGACATAGATGACCTGACCACTAAAAGGGGCCACAATCTCCCCATTGGATATCTGCTTCTTCAGCTTGGCCAGCTGTTCTTCTTTGTATTCCAGTTCCAATGCCCGCAGCTCCTGGCTCTGCTCCAAATCCAACTCCAGCTGCTCAATCTGCAATTCCTTTTCCAGGCACATATTGGTGGGGGCACCATCTGCACGCAGCTTGGCCAGCTGTTCTTCCGCAATCTCAATATCCAGCTGAGCCAGACGATCATTATATTCCCCCATGGTATGGGCATGGGAGATTTCCTCCTGCAGATTTTCAATCTGCTTCAGGGTTTGCTCGTTGTCCAAGGTGGCCAGCACCTGTCCCTTGCGAACCGTATCGCCGGTCTTCACACCGATTTCTCCCAGGCGTCCATCCACCACAAAAGAGAGCTCTTCCACATAGGGAACAACAGAACCGTTATAAATGGTAGTTTCATAGATATCTCCCCGCTGGGCCACGGCTGTATCCAGCTTTACACCCACAGGCTCCAGCAAATCCGGCCCGGAACTGCCGCTGTTTTGACACCCCAGCATGCTGCAAAGAAGCATCAATACGATTATATAAATAATACTTTTTTTCATGTTGCTGCTCCTTACTTTACAATCACGCTGTCGCCCTCTTTCAGGCCGCTGAGAATCTCAATGTATTTCCCGCTGGTAATACCCACGGTTACATCCTGCATCACTTTCAGACCATCCTCATTCAAAACATACACAAACTGTCGGCCATTGGCTGTCTTGATGGTCTCCTTCAGCACATATAGTGTATCCAGACTGGATTCCAGTACAATACGAATACTGCCGGTGTCACCGCTCTCCAGGGAGGGATCCGGCTGATCCAGCATCAGATAGGCAATGAGCTCCTCTCCCTCGCCGGGTTCTTCCAGGCCCAATACCGACGCCTCCACCGAAACTGCAGTGTACTCTGTACTGCTCTTAATAATCGTAACCTTGGTTCCCACCGGGAAAAAGGCGCCTTCATTGCCCTCTACCGTAAAGGCAGTGGTGGTCATGTCGGAAATAATCGTGAAGAACTCACCTTCCACCGACTTTTGTCCATCTTTAATCTTACGCATATAGGTAACCGTACCGTCGATTCCTGCCACGATCTGCCGGTCTCTTAACGCCTGCTGCAGTTCCTCCAGATACAGCCCTTGTATGTATAAAGAATCTTCCAGATCCTGAAGCTTTTGCTCATACTCTTCATTCAGCTTCACCTCATTGCGGCGAGCATCCCGTTCTGCCACCAATTCTGCTTCCATGGCTTTTAATTCTTCCATGGACAGGTCTGTAGGCTCCTCCTCCACATACCAGGATTTTCCCTGAATGGGCTCACCCACTTCTCCCTGCAGCAGCCACTGGTTCAACAAGACAATCAAGCGGCGAACTTCTTCTAATTCATCCATAATCTCGCCCAGCTTACCATCCTGCTTGGACACTTCCAGTTCCCAGTCCTCCTTCAGGTGTTCAATCTTTAACTCTGTCACCCTTATCTGATATTCCTGGGCGGAAATCTTGTCCTTCAGGTCGTCCTGCACCAATTCAGCCAGCACATCTCCCGCCTTTACCAGTTCACCCTGAGCTGCGTAAATGTTTTCGATGTACTCCCCGCCCAATGCAAAGGATAAACTCTCTGACTTGGCCGGAACATATTTACACCGAACGGTTCTTGTAACCTCCAAATCTCCCCGCATAACGGTGGTCATGGTGTACTCCTGGGTCTCATAAGACTGAATAATGGGTGCTGCCGGCAAGTCTTCTTCTTCCGGGAATAATCCACAGCCGCTGACTAAGATCGGCACGATCAACAGTATCCACAACCGCCTCAAAGGATTATGCTTCATCGCTTTGTCACTCCTCTTTCTCCGCTATTTTTCTAAAGTATTATATCATATTATGGGTTCGTTTTCAATCGTAAAAATAAACCGCAAAATAGTATAAAAGATTCTCCAGTAAAAAAACTGATAATAAGAAACCGGCATACCTATTACAGATATGCCGGACTCTTTATTCCTTCTGACACTTATGATAAAATAGGTTTTCTTTTCTGAATCATTTTGTCCAGCTTTACGATATTGTTGGCTCGGGTAATCTCGGTAATTTTATGATCCGGGTCGATTTCCACATAACAGCCCTTCAAGCTCTTAATATGATGCAGGAAGAAAGTTACATCACGATACTTGGGCCACAGGTCGGTGGGTGCCGGCAGACTGGGCAGCACCGCCTTTTTCAGCACATTACCGTCCGCGTCCTTCAATACCACATCCACCTGAGGGCTGTCCACAGCACCCAAGGAATGGATACGCACATTAATACCATGATCATACACGAAAACATCCTCTTCCCCAACGCCCAGGTCTGGACGATCCCAATAGGGAATGCCTGCTTCCTGCAGAGTCATCTCAATGACCGAAGTCTTGCCGGCGGGCAGTACCACCCGGAAACTCCCGGTTCTTTCGAACTCCCGGATTCCGGTAATGATATCCTCTTCCGCCTGGTCATCATCATTCACATCCACACCTTGAGCCACCAGCCAACGTCCGGGCTCCACATCACCACCGATGATATTGGCCCAAACATCCCGGTCAGAAATATTATGTACCAGCAGCTTAACATGATCCTTTTCCATAATGGGAGACAGGATAGCTACCCGTTCATCATCCCCCCAATTGGTAAACTTCCAGGCAATACGGTTGGTGGGATAGGTACAGCGGTTCAGCACGTCGGAAGGATCCGCCAGACGGTCACAATACAAGGAACCCGGTTCCGTATATACACGATCAATCCAGGGATGTCCCAGAGTACAATAATACTCCCGCTGGGCTGCCTTTTGGGTCAGCCTCTTGTATCGTTCTGCGATCAACGCCTTATCAATGACATTGGATGTACCCTCTTTGATGGGGTGTACCGGAAGCCCGGTATCCTTCATGCAGACACCGCCTCGATCCGCCGGATACATGCTTTCCCAATATTCTTTTTTGCCCCACATTTTCCATGCCGGCATCATCAACGAACGCTCACCGCCCATGGCACGGCCGTTTTCTGCCGGATTCTCCGCATCATCACTGAAACGAATATAAGAATGGGGACGCTGCTCCTCTTCATCATAATGATCCACTACTGCATCGGCCATTTCCCGAATCATGCGCAGCAAATGGGGGTTACCATTGAACTGTGCCACCTGCCAGGCCGGCCCCAGCAGAATATAGCTGCAGGCCTGCTGGCCGCCCCAGGGTTCTTCCTGAGCCATCACAGATCCACTGAAAAATGTGGACTTAATGTGACGGTGACCCGCATCGTTGATGCCCGTCAGCCAATCCACAGCCCGACCGGTCTCCATGGCCAGTTCCATCCACTTGGGACTACCGGGGGATACATTCAGACAAGCTGCCAGGCTGACCAAACCTTCTTCAGAAGTGTGCAGTTCATCGGTCTGAATGGAACACAAGCCATTGGTAAACAGCCCCTGCTCCACAAATGCATTTTCATTGGCTTCCAGTGCGGCCTTAATCTTATCGCCGTCACTGTCCATCAGCACCAACTGTCCCCAAGTGGCCACAAAGTCGCCATCATCGGACAAGCCGCCGCCCAACTCGCCGTTGCCGATCTGACGCTCGTCCACATAGAAATTAATCAATTTCTTAAATCGACGCAGGTACTCAATCTGGCGGAAGGCCCAGGCGGGCATTCCCTTGGGCAATGGCTCGGTCAAATCCTTCATTTCCGGAACGGGCAGTACTGCTCCCTGACGATTGCTGGGGAATCTTCTGCGGCGGGTGGCCAGCATATGCAGATACTGCTTGCCCAGTTCATGCTCCGGATCCACCTTTAACAGGTCCTGCACGTCTCCAAAGAAACGATT
>JAFUJY010000087.1 GCA_017467985.1 Bacillota bacterium | reverse complement strand
TCCACATCCGCACAGCCATAAAAAACATCTACATAATCATACGCACGCTTTTTCATCATCAGGACCCTGCCTTTCTGTTGAGTACAGTCCTATTGTACAAGAAAATATCGTGCTTTGCAAGAGGGTTGTTTAGATTTCTTTTATCCCATACACACCCCTCTGGATTTCCACACAATCCACATGGAACACTTGGCGAATAATACCCGCTTCAATAATGTCGCTCGGAGTGCCCACTGCGACAATCCTGCCCTTGTCCATCACTGCAATGCGGCGACACCGACTAAGGGCCAGGTTTAAGTCATGTAGAACCATCACGATCGTCTTACCCATTTGATTTAAGTTTTGAGCTAGGGACATCATTTCAAACTGGCGTGAGGGATCCAAATAAGTTGTGGGTTCATCCATTAAAATGATGGGCGTGTCCTGAGCCAACAACATGGCAATATATGCCCGCTGGCGTTCACCCCCTGATAACTCCGTCACCATTTTGTCGCGAAACTCTGTCATATGGGACAGTTCTAAGGCTTCTTCCACTTTCTGCCGGTCATCCTTTTTTAGTCGATGGGGAAATGATAGATACGGAAAGCGACCATACTCTACTAATTCCTGCACCGTTACCTCAGGTACCCGACGACTTTGAGGCAATGTCGCGACATGTCGCGCCAAGTCCTTAATATCATAACTTTGTATATCTTGTCCACATATTTCAACTTTTCCTTTTATCGGTCTCAGGCTTCCATTCATATGCCGCAGCAGCGTGGTTTTGCCGCAGCCATTAGGACCAATTACGGCTAAAAAGTCTCCTTCTTTTACATGCAGATTTACCTCTTGCAATGTCATTGAATCTTTATAAGAAAAATATACACTTTCTATATTTATCATGTCTTATTTCTCCTCTGCAGCAGCAACATAATAAAGAAGGGCCCACCGGTCAGGGACATGATAATCCCCACCGGAATTTCATAGGGCATAAAGATCAAGCGACTGGCCAAGTCACAGACCAGTACAAAGATCCCACCGCCCATAAGACTTGCGGGAATCAATCTCCTATGTTTTGTCCCTACCAGCCTACGCATGATATGAGGCACAATCAGTCCCACAAATCCTAATAATCCAGCGAAACTCACCGCTGCACCGGCCAACAAACTGGCAACCATCAACAATACACACTGTATATTTTTTACTTTTAATCCCACATTCGATGCCATTTCTTCTCCTAATGCCAGGATGTCCATATCTGCTGACAAGAGCCATGCCACTACCAGTGCCAGTAAGATAATCATCCACGCAGGACTTAATTGTCCATAGGAAATGCCGGAAAAGCCACCAATTAAAAAGGTGCTGGCATTATAAATACTCTCAGGAAGAAGAGTTTTTACCGTATTCATCCCCGCAGTAAAAATACTGCTCACTGCAATCCCTGCCAGTGTAATGGTCACACGACCGGCACCGGTTCGGGAGGCGATTGCGTAAATCAACAAACTGGCACCAAAGGCTCCTATCATTGCCGCTGCCGGCATAAACTTAAAGATCCCAGGAAACAGCCCAATGATTAGAAGCGCTGTGAACCCGGCACCGGCATTGACCCCGATGATATTGGGAGCTGCCAAAGGGTTATCCAATACATTTTGTATAATAACTCCGGCAACAGCTAATGCAGACCCTGATAAAATAGCTGCCAGCGCCCTCGGCAAGCGTACATACAGCAAAATTCTGCGAGATGCACTATTTAAGTCCGTCCCCCATAAAGCTTCTTTTAAGTCAATACTAGTAGGACCCAGCACCAAATTTGCGAAAAAAACAACAATTAACAAAAATCCCAGGAGCAGCCATATGCTCCCGGGGTTTTTAGTTCCCGATCCTTTCCGGGTACAAAATGTTTGCAATATACTCATAACTTTCATCCCATCGTTCATTGGGTTTATAGTGAAACAATTCTTTCGGCAAGAAAATATAATTCCCCGCCTTCACAGCCTTCAGTCCGCTCCATGCAGGATTCTGCTCCGCTGCCTGCGTTAAATATTCTTTTGCCTTTTCCTCATTGCCCATAGTCAGAACAAAAATATAATCCGGATCCTGCTGAATGATCTCCTCCATGCTTAAATCCTCCAACATAGAGTCATCATCATCGGCTATATTGTGACAACCCAGTTCTTTCAAAATCACACCCGCCAAATTGTCGTCTCGTTTCGCCTTCATGCCGGTAGAATAGGCGCGAATCAACAACACATCCGGTTTGTCCCCTTCCGGGACACGAGAAAGACTCTGTTGGATATTATTGCGAACTTCCTCCACTAGATAGGAGATCCGTCCCTCTTCGCCGTTAACACGACAAAAATCGGACATGATTTGAGCATAATCCTCAAAAGTATCCATCCGAAAATACCCATAACCGATTCCCATTTGTCGTAGGCTTTCTTCTAACTGCAGATGCTGCGTCAAATCCGCCGACATAATAATATAGTCTGGATTCAAAGAAACAATCACTTCCAGGGACGGTTCTTTTACCGACCCTACCAGCTGCGTATTTTCATTTAATACCATACCACGCTCAGTGACCGCATCTTCAGTTACTCCCACCAGTTCTCCGCCGGCCAGTGCCCAGCATTGGGCATATGAACCGTACAAAGCCACCACTCGGGCATTGTCGGGGATTGTCGCCTGATGTCCCAAAGAATCCGTTAAAATATGACCTTTATTTGAAGTTACCGGCATCTGACATCCTACACTTAGACAAAATACCAATAACAAACTCAACCACTTTTTCACTTATCGCTCCTTCATAGGGGCTGCGATAATTTCATCCTTTCGCTGCAGCAAATCATCACTAAACAGAGCTTCTTCCATTACCTCTACACCGATTCGGTCAATGGCTGCGCCCAAGCGTTCTTTTTTATATGCATTTTCCTTAAACCACAGCATGGTCTTTTCCAGCAACGGGAAAATTTCCTCTTCCTCTACCAAACGAGATAAAGGCGTTCCCATACGAGTGGTTTTCCCCCAAGTGCCCCCCACATAAATCTGATATGTCACCTTTGTGTCGTGAGATATGGCCTTAAAGGGACACTTTCCGGTACATACGCCACATGTCTTACACAAATCCTGATCAATTGCCAACTTTCCATCCTGAACCTTTGCTGCTTTCATGGGGCATGCACTCTGTACTGCACATTTTTTACAACCACGACAAAGTGTCGCATCAAAAACCGGTACCTTATGACCTTCGATACCAAAATCATTGATACTGGGCTTCATGCAGCTATTCGGACATCCGCCCACTGCAATCTTAAACTTATGGGGCAGCTTTACATTTGCCCATCCCAAATAATACCTGTGGTGTATTTCTGTGGCAAGCCCCTGGGTGTCATAATTTCCATAGATACAAGTGGTACCCTTACAGGCAGCCACGGGACGGACTTGGGCTCCGGTACCACCAAATCGCAGGTTATTCTCTGCCGCATACGCAATTGCATCATTTATCTTGTCATAGGGGATGCCTGGAACTTCTACCGATAAACGGGTGGTAAAAGCCACCTTTCCATTACCGAATTTTTCTGCAATTTCTGCAATCACTTTCATGTCCTGAGCAGAATAAACCGTCCCCGGTGCCACAATACGGCCGGAGAAATTCTCTGTTCCTCTATTTAACAAAAAACCTTTTGCTTTCACTTCTGCAATTTGATCTGCAGTTAATTTTCCCATAGTGATACCTCGTTTTTTATTTTATTATACCACAAGTCTGGGAAATTTCAATACTACCTTAAACAGATCTCCATCCACCTTTAATTCTACAGAGCCCTTTTGCAGCTGGGTCAAGCTCTGGGCAATGGACAATCCCAGCCCGCTGCCTTCGGTATGTCGGCTGGAATCCCCACGAACAAACCGATTCAACAATTCTTCACTGGATACATTGAGCTGATACTTGGAAATATTTCGCAGCACAATATAGACATCCTTTTCCCGTGCCACCAAAGTCACGTAAAAACGGGTGCCGGGCATGCCATATTTACATACATTACTCACGAGATTATCCAAAACCCGCCACAACAGGCGGCCATCTGCCATAATATATACTTCTTCCTCACCCCGCAGCAATACAGTTTCCAGCTGATTTTGCTTCAGGCGCTCATCATATTCCCCCACTGCCTGTTCCAACATCGTCCCCACCTCTATGGGTTCCATATCCACAGGCAGATTTCCCGTGGACGCCTTGGATGCTTCGACTAGATCTTCGGTCAGCTTTTTAAGTCTTGCAGACTGACGGTCCAATACATCCAAATATTCCTTGGCCTTTTCGTTTTCCAGATTTTCTTTCTTTAACAAATCCACATAATTCACAATGGAAGTCAGCGGCGTCTTAATATCATGGGATACATTCGTGATCAACTCCGTCTTAAACCGCTCACTCTTCATTTTCTGTTCCACCGCCAGGGACAGACCTTTACTGATATTATTTAAGTTTTCTCCATGGCGGCGCAGGGATGCGGGATGAATATGCTCGGTGGCAATATGATACTGAAGATTTCCCGCCGCAATTTCCTCTCCCGCCTTCTGCAGTCGGGTCATTTCATACATCATAAAGATGGCGGCGGGTACCAATACCACGCATTCGCACACGATCATAATCACCGCCCAGCCCTCGGCATAATTTATCATACACATAAACACGATAAAATTATAGATTAATATTGCAATGATCAAAGCCGTCCCCTTCCAAACCACCGGGATGCAGAGCATCAACCGATAACAAAAACGAAGTATACGATAAATCAGTGTATTACGCCAGATCGTACGGGTCTTTAAGCGTGTCGTAAGCGTCATCAGCAGCGACAACACCAGAAGAGTTATCCCCACAAATAACACTCCCGCTATAATACACATAATAATATTATCCAGATCATATCGTATAATCTCCACCAAAAGTGCAAGCATCACAATAAACCCGGCACCTTCCAGTCCCAGTACGATTTCCAGCGGAATTCGGTCAAACATATTGCACTGAGGCTTGTCGCTGCCCGGCCGATGGCCTGCTGCCGTCAACAAAAAAGTCAACGACAAAATTGCCAGCAGGGCACTCCCCGCCAGCACTGCGACCACATACTCTCGCCAATAATATAATAAACTCAGCCAATAGTTGTTCGCTTCGACCACCCATTCTTCAGCCACCCAGAACAACTTCAGATCTATAGCAATCACTATGGCAATGCCTGTAACCAAAACCACGCAGCACATAACCACGAAAAAGATGATCATCAGCACCTTCAGCCACAATTGCTGAGTAATTTTACTCATCCCATTGCTCCTTCCATTTTATAGCCCTGTCCCCACACAACCTTTAAATACTTCGGTTCTGCAGGGTTAATCTCTAATTTTTCTCGAAGATGGCGAATGTGCACGGCCACTGTATTCTCCGCACCATAAGGCGTATCCTTCCACACCCGAGCATAAATCTCTTTGGGCGAAAAGACTTGACCGGGATGCTCCATCAAAAATCGCAGAATTTCATATTCTCTGGGCGTTAAATTCACCGGATCCCCATTCATGGTTACCATTTTTGTCTTGTCGTCCAACATAATGGCACCAATGCTCAATCGACTGTCCTGGGCGTTGCCGCCGCCCAACTGCATATATCGACGCAGCTGAGACCGAACCCGCGCCAACAATTCCACAGGGTTAAAGGGCTTGGTTACATAGTCGTCCGCCCCCACATTCAGGCCCAGAACCTTGTCCGTATCCTCACTTTTCGCACTCAGCAAAATGACCGGCACATTGGAATTTTGACGCATTTGGGCCATCGCCGCAATTCCGTCCATCACCGGCATCATAATATCCATCAAAACCAAGTGAATTTCATGCAGTGCCAGCACATCCAATGCTTCCCGACCATTGGATGCCTCATATACCTGGTACCCCTCAGCTTCCAGATAAATGCGCAGCGCATTTACTATGTCCCTTTCATCGTCACAAACTAAAATGCTGTATTTCATCTCATGTTCCCCCTTCTGTCCAGCGTACTACTATTGTAGTCCAATCATTATGAAAAGTCAATGAACCAACCCCTTACGAAAGTCTTAATTTCTTCTTAATTTTTGCTTTCTTTTCCCACGGTTTTCTGCTATAATAGCCCTATCCCAATTTGGAGGTTTTTTATGGTTGTTTTAGTTATTCTTATTATCCTCTTGCTGCTGGCTGCAGCTGCACTGTTCTTTTTCGCCCAAATGATCCTAAATAAAGTCTTCGGGAATCGCTGCGAAGGCAATCCTAATGTAAAATATTTCCAGGGAGCAGATTTTCCGGGTCTACTTCAGACACCCATCTCTTTCCCTTCTAACCGTGGCCAGAAACTGCGCGGCTTTTTATATTACACCCAGCAGCCCGATTATAAGGGCTTGGTGATTTTTGTGCATGGCATGGGTGCCGGTCACACCGCCTACACCACCGAAATTAACACACTGGCTCAGGATGGCTATATTGTTCTGGGTTATGACAACACCGGTACCATGTTGTCTGACGGTGCCAGTTTGGGTGGATTTCCCCAAGCTTTTTGGGATCTGCAGGGTGCAGTCACTTTTGTAAAAAATTCTTCCCAACTCCATCATCATCCCCTGTTTTTGGTAGGACACTCCTGGGGTGCTTATACGGTTGCTAACTTCACCCACCTGAAGGAAAAAATCAATGGTGTAGTGGCCATGTCTCCCTTTGATTCCATTCCTGATATTATGACCAATTTGGTCAGCTCCCAGATTGGCAAAAATATGAGCATCCTCAAGCCCTTCTTCCTGCTGGCAACGCTGATCGAATTCAAAGAAATGGCTTTTTATCGTCCTTCTTACTCTTTGCAAAAAGCTCAGTGCCCCGTATTGCTGCTCCACGGTGATCAGGATCCTATGGCGCCCTTGTCTGTAAGCCCTGTGGCATTTCGGGAAGCTTTGACGGATAATCCCAATGTTCGCATACAAATATGCCCCGGCAAGGCACACAATGTGTACAACACTGTCGAGGCAGAAAAATATATGGCTGAAGTTTTTGCCGGTTACACCCAGCTGGAGAAAAATTATAATCAGCAGGTTCCCCCGGAAATTCGCCGTGAATATTTTGAAAAAGCAGATTTTCGTCGTATGACCGAAGAAGACCCCGCTGTTATGACTCAGATTCTGGACTTTTTGAATCAGTGTCCGGTTGAGGAAAAGTGATTTTGATGCAAGTGCCCTGATCCAGGGCACTTTTTATTTGGATTTTTGCACCGTGCTGCTGCACAATATGCTTTACAATGGCAAGACCCAGGCCCGTGCCGCCGGTTTCCCGGGAACGACCTTTATCCACACGATAAAATCGCTCGAAAATCCGCCGCTGGTCCTCCTCAGAAATACCGATACCCGTATCTTCTACTTTTAAGATGGTATTGAAGGTAATTCCATCCTTTTTTACCGTGATTGTAACCCTTCCACTGGGACGGTTATACCGAATGGCGTTGTCGCACAAATTCGCAACCAACTCCTCCAACATGCCTTTCTCCCCCATCACCATACTGGGGGTACCCTCCATAAATAACTGTACTTGATGCTTCTGGGCGGATAATTCCGCCATTTCCAGGCATTGTTTGGCAATTTGATATAAATCCACCTGCTGCAGATCCTTTTGCATCCCCGGTTCGTCCAGACGAGATAACTCCAGAATATCGCCAATCAGCGTCAGCATCCGCCCCGCCTCTTTATGAATCTTTCCGGCACAATTTGGGATATCCCCAGCCTTTACCATACCGTTTTCAATCATTTCCGCATAGCCGGAAATGGTGGTTAACGGTGTTTTTAATTCATGGGACACATTGGCGGTAAATTCCTGACGCACTTTTTCCAGCTCATGGGTACGCTTCTGATATACCGTCAACGCATCTGCCAGGGGAACCAGTTCTTCATACATGTCCACTTCGTTCACATGGTCCAGCTTCTGGGCCATTCGCTGCACCGGATCCACCAATTTTCTGGTTAAAATCATGGATGTTACAATAGAACCGATGACAATAATGCCACCCACCAAAATCATCCACATTAACATCCCGCGATAGATGCTAAAAATACTCTCTGCCTGCATGGACACGCGGACAATATTTCCATCTTCCAACAATTTGGCATAATAATACATGTCAATATCCATGGTTATGGATATGCGCCGGGCCTTACCCTTTCCTTCTTCCAAAGCGGCTTTGATTTCCGGACGTTCCAGGTGATTGTCCATCACCTCCATATTGCCGTCCGTTTCAAATAAAGCGGTACCATCCGGCGAAATCAGCGTGACACGCATTCTACTGGTATTAAAAATCGACAGATCTGCCGTGTCGCCCCGCTCATAGGCACTGCACAGCATATCTGCCGTTATTTCCATATCCTGGCGGACATGATCCACATACATACTGGATAACGTTATCAGACAAATCAGCGCAGTCACCAACATGGTTGCCACACCAATCCCAATTAAACTCAGATTGATGCGCTTTTTCATACTGTTCATGTCTGTCTCACTCCCCAATATTGTTCTCTGCTTTATAACCTAAACCACGGACGGTCTTAATATATGCACCGCCGTCCCCCAGTTTTTGACGTAAAGTTTTAATATGAACATCCACTGTTCGTGTCCCGCCATCAAATTGATAGCCCCAGATACGGTCCAACAAAATTTCTCTGGTCATCACCCGTTCCTGGTTTTCCAGCAAAATCTTCAGCAGCTCATATTCTTTGTAAGTTAACTCCACTACGCTGCCATCCACCAGAACCTGACGGCGATCATCCCTCATTTCAATGGTACCGCAGCGACGCCCACTTTCTCTGGGAGCTTCTTCCCTCTGCAGCCGTTCCGAACGGCGGAGCAATGCCCGTGCCCGGGACACCAGTTCCAAAACGCCAAAGGGTTTGGCCAGATAATCATCTGCGCCTAAATCCAGACCTCGAACCTTGTCCAATTCACTGCCCTTGGCTGTCACCATCATGACCGGAATCAATGCCGTACGTGGTGACGCCCGCAAAACCTTCAAAATGGTCAGACCGTTTTCTCCGGCCAACATAATATCCAAAATGACAAGCCCGGGCAAGTTCTCTTCACAGGCGGTAAAGAAGCTTCGGCTGTCGCCAAAGCCCCTTGTTTTAAAACCGCTGTTTTCCAAAGCATACTGCTCCATTTCCCGGATACTCTCATCATCTTCTACGATGTAAATCCATTCCGATGACATTTTCCCTCCAACCTTAATTCAGGCTATACTTATTCTTAAACAGTTCGTATTCCTTGGCAAAGTCGCCGCTGTTTTCCTTTACCTGATTCAAATACTCATGAACCTGATAGCTATCTTCGTGAATCTGAATCATACCGCCGGCGATATTGGAACAATGGTCTGCAACTCGCTCGTAGTTGGTCAGCAGGTCTGTAAAAATGAAGCCCTGCTCAATGGTACAATTTCCCTTCTTCAAGCGCTCGATGTGACGCAGTTTCAGCTGATCACACAGCTTATCAATTACCTGCTCCAGCGGCTCAACCTTCATGGCCAAAGAATAATCTCCTTGAGTAAAGGCAGAAACCGTCATATCTACGATTTCCATAACGGCGCTGGCCACAATCTGCAGCTCACCGGAACCTTCTACAGAGAAGGACACACCCTTTTGATGAATCTCGGCGGCAGTTTCCAGAACATTTACGGAATGGTCACCGATACGCTCAAAGTCACTGATGGAGTGCAGCATCTTAGAGATTTCGTGGCTACCCTGATTGGACAGCTTCAAACTACTCAAATGAACCAAATATGTACCCAGACGGTCCTCATAAATATCCGTCTGATCTTCCATCTTACGGATTACTTCCACATCCTGTTCCTGATAATCGCTCAGCATACCAATAGCACGCTTCAGCGCAGCGGCGCTCACCTGAGCCAAATCACAGGTAACTTCACGAGCACGCTCAATAGCAACGGTGGGTGTCGCAAACAAACGCTCGTCCAGGATCTGAATTTCGCTGGTCTGCTCTTCTTCGTTATCGCGCACTGTCTTTGCCGCCAGCTTCACCAGCAGCTTGTTGAAGGGCAGCAAAATTGCTGTTGTGGCAATATTAAACAGAGAGTGAATAATGGCGATACCCGTGGGATCAATCGCATTTGTTTCAAATCCAAAAGTGATAAACATACGCAGAGTATAGAATACAACCATAAAAAGTACAGAACCAATTACATTAAAATACAGATGAATAAATGCGGCACGCTTTGCATTCTTCTTAGCACCCACACTGGAGATCAGTGCAGTTACACAGGTACCGATGTTCGTACCCATGATAATCGGCATTGCTGCACCATAGCTCATCTGTCCGGTAGTGGAGAGCGCCTGCAAGATACCACTGGTGGCAGAAGAACTCTGAATAATGGCGGTAATTCCCAAACCAACCAGCATACCCAGAATCGGATTGGTAAACATGGTCATTAAGTTCGCAAATTCCGGAGACTCGGACAGCGGCTCAACGGCACTGCTCATCAGGTCCATACCAAAGATCAAAATAGCAAAACCGATCAAAATCAGGCCAATATCCTTCTTATGGCTATTGGGATTTTTAGTGGATGTCATCATGGTCATGATCACACCAATCATCGCCAAAATAGGAGTAAAGTTCGCAGGCTTTACAATCTGCATCAGGAAGCTGTCGCCCTGCAGACTGGTTAAACTCAAAATCCATGCGGTTGCAGTGGTACCGATATTGGCACCCATGATTACGCCCACTGCCTGAGTCAGCTGCATAATCCCAGAGTTAACAAAACCAACAACCATAACGGTGGTGGCAGAAGAACTCTGAATAATTGCAGTAACGATCGTACCCAGCAACACGCCCTTCAGCGGACTGGAAGTCATTTTTTCCAAAATGCCCTGAAGTTTACTTCCGGAAAGTGTCTCCAAACCATTTCCCATGATATTCATACCATACAGGAAAAAGGCTAGTCCACCAATCAGTGTGAATAAATCAAAAATGTCCATTATTGATTCTCCCTTGTAAAATTTTATTTCCGTTTTACATTCTACTTTACCAAGGTAAAAGTAAAAAGTATTTCATGTAAAATCTATGTAAAATATGGCCTGCGTTTTACGCAGGCCGCCCGATCCATTCGGGTAAAAATGAGGGGGGTATTCATCCACACCGAAGTTCTCCACCTCGATGCAGCTTTATCATACCCTATAAGGGACACCATTATTCACAAAAATGGCGTATAATCTCTGCAACCGCTCCTTCATTATTATTTAAGGGTGAAATATAATCCGCTGCAGCTTTCAATGACTCCACTGCATTACTGGGAACTCCGCCAATCCCAGCTCCAGCAACCATGCTCATGTCATTTTCATTATCGCCCATACATAATATCTGATTATTCTGAATATTAAGATATTCTGCCAGGTATGCCACAGCATTCCATTTTCCTGCGTCTTCATGAACAAACTCTAACAAAGAATTAGAAGACCGAAACATTTGAATCTTTTCCGGCAGATTTTCCTGCAGAGAATTCTGAAATTCAACCAATTGCTCTGATGTTCCCAGATTATTAAATAACACTTTGGGCTGATCCTCATTCTCATAAGCATTCAAAGATTCTACAACCTCGCAATGTGTACCGGACAATTGTACATATCGCTGGGTCTGGGGGAGAAATCGTTCTACATAAACAATATCATCCACATAAACATGGCAATTTACCAAATCTCCATGCTCACGGGCAATCTGTATTAATTCATGGGCCGCACCCTTGGGAATAGAACAGGAATGCATCGGTTCATTCTTTCCACCTTCCATGATTCTGGCACCATTGGAGGTAATATAATACTGGCCGGGGACATTTAATTCCAATTCATTGATTAAGCGTTCCATACTTTGGGCTGAACGACCACTGCACAGAACAATGTAGATTCCTTTTTCTCTGGCTTCCTGAATGGCATCTTTATTGACCTGAGGAATCTGCTTCTCGTCATTAAGCAGTGTCCCATCCAGATCCATCGCGATTAGCTTAATCATGCCTCATTCACCAACTCATCCAGAACTTCCTGTTCTTCCGGTGCCAAACGATGCTGGCTGGTACCATTTTCAATGATACGAGTGTAAAGACAACTGCTTCCTTCACGACTATATACATTATGTAACAGATAGCCGTTATTATGGGTATCCAACAGCACCCAAATGAAAGAAAGCTCACCGCCAAGACCTTCGAAAGCATCGTAGCGAACCATTTTTGTCTTATACAAAGCAGCACCGATACGCTTTTCCACATTACGGGTTACATAATCAGACAGCTGCTTATAATCATCTTCCATTTTAGAAGTTGCTTCAATACACTCCTGAATAATACCTTCCATAGAGCTTGCCTTGCGGCCCTTTGTCAGCCCTTTGTACTTTCTCATTAAAAACTGCTGTTTTTGAATGATAGAGGACATCATTACAATTGCTAAAACCAGCAACAGAATGATTAAAATCATGAACACGGCAATATTATTATGAAAAAACTGATTCATGCTGTTTCCTCCTTATTGTTCAAACATAGCCAAAATACGTTCCAGATCGTCTTCTGAATAGTACTCGATTTCGATCTTACCTTTACGAGCTCCTTTTGTTACCGTTACTTTGGTACCCAAAAGCTCTTTCATTTTTTCTTCAGCAATTCTGCACACCAGATCCTGCTCCTGCGCCTTCTTGGGAGTAGGGGACTTCTTAGAAGCTTTTTTGCTGGCTACAATCTTTTCCAACTCTCTAACGCTTAAGTTTTCGCCAATAACCCGTACAGCCAGTTTATTCTGCTCAGAAGCATCATCTACACCTAGTAAAACCTTTGCGTGACCGGGAGAAATCAATCCTTCACTCAGGCTCTTTTGAACCGCATCCGGCAGATTTTGCAGACGCAGTGAGTTAGCAATCGCAGAACGGCTCTTGCCGATTTTCTCAGCCACCTGCTCCTGGGTCATATTAAAATCATTCAATAACTTCTGATATGCCATGCTTTCTTCCATAGGATTCAGGTTTTGTCTCTGAAGATTTTCAATCAGAGATACTGCCATAGAATCCTCGGCACTGAAATTCTTAACAATAACCGGAATCTCAGTTAACCCTGCTAAACGAGCGGCACGCCAGCGACGCTCACCGGCAATGATTTTGTAGTAGTCCGTTTCTTTTTGTACCAATAAGGGCTGTAAAACACCATATTGTTTTACAGAATCCGCTAATTCCTGTAGCTTTTCTGCATCAAAAACCTTTCGGGGCTGTTCACGATCCGGTTCAACAGAGTAGATATCCACTACTTGAACATCCTGGTCCGTAGCGCTTTTTTCGGTAACGGTTGTAGTTTCATCTACAACTTCTTCATTTTCCAGATCAGAACTGAATAATGCGTCCAAACCTTTTCCTAATCCACGTTTTTTCATTCTATTTCTATCTCCTTTGCGACCCGAGTATCTCGGCTGCGAGGCGCCGGTAGCTTTCTGCGCCCTTCGAGCTGCTATCGTAGTAAATGATTGGTTCTCCATGACTGGGAGCCTCCCCTAAACGCACATTGCGCGGAATCATAGTATTATAAGTCTTATCCGGCAGATATTTACGAACCTCCTGAACAACTTCATTGCACAGATTGGTTCGATTATCATACATGGTAAAAACAATACCTTCAATTTCAATTGTGGGATTTAAGCGTCGTTTCACCAGATTAATCGTATTTAACAACTGACTTAACCCTTCCAAAGCATAAAATTCACACTGAATCGGCACCAAAACCGAATCAGCACAACAAAATGCATTTACAGTTAACATATTCAGTGAAGGAGGGCAATCAATCCATACATAATCATATCGATCCTTCACTAATTCTAATTGTTTTCTCAGAAGAAACTCTCTTTTTTCGATACCGATTAATTCTACTTCAGCACCGGAGAGATCGATGTTTGCTGGAATTAAATCCACCTTAAAATCCGTGTGAACAATACAGCCACGGATACTATTTTCTTCTAATAACAGATCATAGCTGGTATGTTCCGCCAGATCTTTATCAATACCAAAACCACTGGTGGTATTTCCCTGGGGATCAAAGTCAATGACCAAAACCTTTTGTCCCCGTTCTGCAAGGCATGCTGCCAAATTGATGGTAGTGGTAGTTTTACCAACTCCGCCTTTTTGGTTTGCAACCGCAATGACTTTACCCATTTTGCCTCCTTATTCCATTGTTCCACGTGGAACATTTCTCATTTATCTCTATATGAGTGTTCCACGTGGAACAATTTAGCTTTTTTACATTTTCTCAGGTGCCTGAACGCCAATCAAAGACAATCCCTGCTTCAGAACAACAGTAACCATCTTGGTCAGTGCCAATCGCGCCTTCTTGGTTTCTTCATTATCTGCATTCATAATGGAGTTTTCATGATAGAACTTATTAAATGCAGAAGCCAAAGATACGGTATATCGAGTGATAATGTAGGGTTCCAGACGCTCTGCAGCTTCTTTTACCTTCATGGGGAACTCTTCAATAATCTTCAGAATATCCTGAGCATATTCATCACTCAACTGTTCGCCCTTAATATCCTCAGCGTTAAATTCATAGCCGGACTTTCTCAAAATACTGGATGCACGAGCAAATGTATACTGTACATAAGGACCGGTTTCTCCATCAAAGTTCAGAACCTTATTCCAGGAGAAGGTAACATCTTTGATTCGGTTATTAAACAAATCATTGAATATTACGGCACCTACACCTACCTGCTTGGCCACTTCATCCACATTTTCCAGTTCAGGATTCTTTTCCATGATAATCTGCTTGGTTTTTGCAATGGCTTCATCCAGCAGATCCTTCAGGAATACCACATTACCACCACGAGTGGACAGCTTTCCGCTTTCCAGACTTACTAAACCGTAGGGTACATGGATCAGATCCTTGCTCCATTCGAAGCCCATCATTTCCAGAACCTTAAAGAACTGTGCAAAATGCAGTCCCTGATCGAATGCAGTTACATAAATACACTTATGGAAGTCATAAGTATTCTTACGATACATAGCGGCAGCCAGGTCTCTTGTATGATACAAAGAACTGCCGTCCTTCTTCAGAACCAGGCAGGGGGGCATATCAGATGCAGATAGATCTACAATCATTGCACCATCGCTTTCTTCAAGCAAATTTCTTTCTTTCAATGCCTGAACAACTCCATCCACCTTGTCCATATAGAAACTTTCGCCATTGTAGGAATCAAACTGTACATCCAGCAATTCATAAACCTTAGAAACTTCCTTCAAACTAAGGTCAACAAACCATTTCCAGATGGCGTAAATCTCCGGATCACCATGTTCCAGTGCTGTAAAAGTAGCTCTTGCCTCATCATCCAATGCCGGATTTTCTTTTGCTTCAGCATGGAATCTTACGTACAAGTCCAACAGACCCTGAATACCCTGGCTTTCCACCAGTTCCTTGTTACCCCACTTACGATAAGCCACAACCAGCTTACCAAACTGTGTTCCATAGTCACCCAGATGGTTTACACGAACTGTGTCATACCCCAGATAACGATACAACTTATGAATAGAGTTACCAATAACCGTGGTACGCAGATGTCCAATGTGGAAAGGCTTTGCAATATTGATGGAAGAGTAGTCCAGTACAATTGTCTTTCCCTTACCTTCATCAGATGAACCAAAGTTTTCCTGAGCAGTAAAAGCTGCTGTAACCAACTCTACAGCCTTAACCTTATTAACAAACATATTTACATAAGGTCCAACTGCTTCTACCTTTTCAAATCCATCATCCGTCAGGGCTGCTGCAATATCCTTAGCAATCAATGCAGGAGCCTTTCTCAACTGCTTTGCCAAGCGGAAGCAGGGGAAAGCATAGTCTGCCATTTTTTTATCCGGAGGAATCTCCAGCATTCCCATTACGGTATTTAAGTCTAATTCAGGAACCGCAGCCTGAATCTTTTGTGCAACGAACTCCTTAATCGTCATTCGAATCACCATTGCTTTCGCCTAGCGAAAGCATCCTTTCTTTCGGAATTGGGGCTGGTTTTGCGAAGCAAAATCGCCGCTGCTCACGGCGGCGAAAGCCACAAAACGCGGTGTGAAAAGCTTGTTTTTCACACGATCTCCCTTTCTTTATAGATATCATGTATCTATTATACTGATTTATAACCGTTTTGTCCAGTCTATTTTAACAAATCTGCCTTCATATGCCAGTGGGGAATTCCCGATGGTTCATCAACTGGATGTTCCTTAACAAACCCCAATTTTTCATAAAAACCCACCGCATGTTCCTGGGCATCCAGTTCAGCTTCCAGCGCTCCATCCTGAAATGCCTTTTCTTTCATAATCTTTACAGCAAAATCTCCGAGGCGTTCGCCTCGTCGATCCTTTCTCACGCAAATTCGGCCCATATGCACCTTAAAATCCTGCACCTGTGACATACGTCCGGTGGCCAGTGCCACACCATTTTCATAAATTACCAGATGATTATACTCTCCATCATCACCGGTAAATTCCAGATCTTCCGGTATATTTTGCTCCTGTACAAAGACTTCCCGGCGCAAAGCATATACATCAGACAAATCTTCGCTGCCTTTCTTCCATAAACCACAAAACATTTTAACTACCTCCCAGCACATTATACCAAACTTTCCCTTCAGATACAAGAAAAGGACCTGAATTTCAGGTCCTTTATTTATCGAATCGGGATCCGAATGTGCATCTCATAATAGTCATCTTTTTTCTCTTCTGCAATGTCTACCAGCACTCCTGAAGTTTTCATCATATCCACGGCTTTTTTCACCGTATTGGTGAACAATCGGATATCCTTAAAGTAACCTTTTGCCCGGCCACCTTTTTCTTTTGCATTTACCTCAGGTATCTTCACGCATTCCAAACCTTGTTCTACCAGATGCTCACTTTGGGATACGTTTAGTCCTTCGCTGATAATTCGCCGCAAATACTGCCATCGATCCTGTTCCGGGACCCGAAGCAGAAGTCTGGCATGACGCTCTGTCAAATGCTGATCCAACAGTACCTTTCGAATGTCCGGTGACAATTTCAATAGCCGCAGTTTATTCGCCACCGCCGATTGACTTTTTCCCACGACCTTGGCAATTTCTTCCTGGGTCAGACCATGATCTTCCATCAAATTACGGTATCCATCCGCTTCTTCAAAAAAGTTCAAGTCCTGCCGCTGGATATTTTCCACTAAAGCAATCAATGCGCTTTCCTGGTCATCCTGGTCAAATACAATGGCCGGAATTGTTGAGTATCCCGCCATTTTCGACGCCCGAAGCCGTCGTTCGCCGGCGATTAACTCATAATAAGATCCCATTTTTCGCACACTGATGGGCTGCATCACACCGTGCTGTTTAATAGAATCTGCCAATTCCTGCATAGCCAGTGCATCAAACACCCGTCGGGGCTGGTAAGGATTGGGCAGGATCTGTCTTGAGTCAATCACTGCCACCTGCATCTTACCATATGTCTTTTCATCAAATTGTTTCATATAAATCCCTCCTTATAAATTTGGCCTCAATGGAGACCTATGTAAAAGAGGGGAGATCCAAAATTATAGTGGATCCTTTTTAATTTTTGCCTGTCGGCGAGGGTAGATGTGATGTGTAGGCTTTTCCTTACGAATCACCGCAATCAAATGCTCCCAATCTTCGCCGGGCAGAGCAATGTTATGCACACTTTCCACACTGCAGCCCAATACTTTCAATGCATGCTTAGACTGTTCCAGCTCTTCCTTCAAAGCAGGGCCTTTATATGCCAAAAACAGACCGCCAACCTTGATAAAAGGCACACAGTATTCCAACAAAACGGGGAGAGCAGCTACTGCCCGGGATACCACCCCATCATACTGCTCCCGATACTGGGGCTTCTGACCTGCATCTTCTGCACGATCATGGGCAAATTCCACGCCGCTTAACCCCAACTCCCGGGATACCTCCTGCAAAAAGGTCAGTCTTTTCTGCAAAGCATCCATCAAAACCACCGGACGCTCAGGCTCCATCACCTTCAGCACCAATCCCGGAAACCCAGCTCCGGTACCGATATCCGCAATGGTTCCTTCCGGTAAAAAGCCCATACCGGCGGCACTATCCAGAAAATGTTTGCTCATAATATCCGCCGGATCAGTCAGGGCCGTCAGATTCATTTTTTCATTCCACTCCAACAGCAGTTCCATATACCGATACAGACCTTCTGCCTGAGCATCAGATACCACCAATTTTCCGGCCTCTGCATCAATCTGCAGTTCCTGTGCCTTTGCCTGCAGTGTCTTTATCCATTCATTCTTCATGCTTTACTCCTTGTTTTAAGTATACAAGCAGTACACTGATATCCGCCGGTGATACGCCTGAAATACGAGAGGCTTGTCCTACAGAAGCAGGGCGCAGCTTGTCCAGCTTTTGAGCTGCTTCAATACGCAGTCCGTGGATATTTTTATAATCCAGACCTGCCGGCAGTTTTTTATTTTCCATTTTTTGGAATTTTTCTGCCTGCTCAATCTGCTTTTCAATGTATCCTTCGTAGCGAATCTGAATCATCACCTGCTGAATCACCAGCGGGTCCAACTGAGGACGCTGGGGGTCCACACTGGCCAAGTCCTCATAGCTGATTTCTGGCCGCTTTAGGATTTCTGCCATGGACATTCCCATTTTCAATGGAGAAGTGCCTCTTGACTCCAAAATCCCATTCACCTCAGTATTTCCGCCCAAAACCACCGATTTCAACCTGGTAATTTCATCGGCAATCGCCTGTTTTTTCGCCAGAAAGGCCTGGTAACGCTCCTCATCAATTAACCCCAGGGCATATCCTTTTTCTGTCAAACGCAGATCCGCATTGTCCTGCCGCAGCAGCAAGCGATATTCCGCCCGTGAAGTCATCATTCGATAGGGTTCATTTGTCCCTTTCGTTACCAAATCATCGATCAGTACACCAATATAACCTTCGCTTCGGTCCAGCACAAAGGGCTCCTTGCCCTGGATCCACAGCGCCGCATTTACGCCCGCCATTAATCCCTGGGCTGCCGCCTCTTCATACCCGGAACTGCCATTGAACTGTCCTGCAGAGTACAATCCTTCAATCGACTTAATGTGCAGGGACAGATCTAACTCCTGGGGATCGATACAGTCATACTCGATGGCATATCCTGTACGCATAACCTCCACATTTTCCATCCCGATCAGTGTACGCAGCATATCCCGCTGTACATCCTCGGGCAGAGAAGAGGACATACCCTGTACATAATATTCATTTGTAAATTCGCCTTCCGGCTCCAGGAAGATCTGATGTCTCTCCTTGTCCGCAAATCGTACAACTTTGTCTTCGATAGACGGACAATATCGAGGACCTGTTCCATGAATTACACCGGCGTACAATGGTGACCGATGTAAATTGGCCCGAATAATGTCGTGGGTGGCAGCAGTGGTATAAGTGAGATAACAGGACATCTGGGGCCGCGCAATTTCCTCCGCCCGATTGGTGAAGGAGAAGGGCACCAGGGCATTGTCTCCCTTTTGTTCTTCCATCTTTGAAAAATCCACCGTGCGGCCATCCACACGAGCAGGAGTTCCTGTCTTAAACCGGCGCATGGACAATCCCAATTCATTCAGCTTAGATGTGAGTAAATCCGCCGCCGCCAGACCATTTGGACCGGAGTGCTGACGATATTCACCGTGAATACAATCCGCCTGAAGATAGGTTCCTGTGGCCAAAATCGCAGCCTTACAGGGATAATAGGCGCCTGCAGCAGTCACCACACCCACCAATTTTCCATCCTGCACATCCAGATCCGCAATTTCACCTTGACGAATCCGCAGATTGGGTGTATTTTCCAAAACAGACTTCATGGCTTCTTTGTAGCGGAACTTGTCCGCCTGGGCCCGCAGAGAATGCACCGCCGGACCTTTGGCTGTATTGAGCATCCGGGACTGAATATATGTTTTATCGATATTTTTACCCATTTCACCACCCAATGCGTCGATTTCCCGCACCAGATGTCCCTTGGATGTCCCACCGATACTGGGGTTACAGGGCATCATAGCGATGCTATCCAGATTAATGGCAAAAATAACGGTTTTCATTCCCATTCTTGCTGCCGCCAGGGCCGCTTCACAGCCCGCATGACCTGCACCAATGACTGCAACATCAATCGCTTGTTCCTGATACATGTGTATTCTCCCTTACTTACCAAGACAAAAACGTGCAAAAATGGTATCCACCAAATCTTCCTGCACACTATTGCCTGTCAATTCTCCCAGCAGATCATAGGCACGCTGCAAGTCCATACTGACCAGATCCGTCCCCCATCCCATCTGCATTGTATTTTCTGCGGAACGAACCGCACTCAAGGCCTGTTCCACCGCCTGCTTTTGTCGTGCATTGGCTAGATAAACTCCATCCGATGCCTGCACAGATCCGCTCATGACCAGTTCCCGGATCCGTCCCCGCAGTTCATCCATACCTTCTCCGGTTACCGCCGAAATCACCACAGTTTTATCTGCGTCCCCAAACTCTGTCACTCCCGACAAGTTTCGATCCATTTTCGTCCGAACCACCAGGTGAGGTCTGTCCCCAATGCCCTCCAGAAGCTCCAGATCCTCTTTTAAGGGCTCTGCAGCACCTTCCAGCAATAAAAGTACCAAATCGCTTTCTTCCATGGCCTGACGGGCTCTGGCGACGCCAATTCGTTCCACCGGGTCAGAAGCGTCCCGGATTCCGGCGGTATCAATCAACCGCAGCGGGATCCCATCCAGATTCATTCCTTCCTCCAAAGTATCTCTGGTGGTGCCCGGAATCTCCGTTACAATCGCACGATTTTCTCCCAGCAGCGCATTCAAAAGAGTAGACTTACCCATATTGGGCCGTCCCGCCAACGCAATTCGTATACCTTCATTGAGCATTCGACCGGTATCGGCAGTTTTATATAACCGAACCAGTTTTTCCCGTATTTCAGCCATTTTTTCAGCCATATCCAGCTGTTCGGCTTCTTCTATTTCATATTCCGGATAGTCAATCTCCACCTCTAATAACACCAGCAGATCCAAGATTTCCTTCCGGTATTCCTGAATTTTCGTACCTAATCGGCCTTCCAAACGCTTTGTGGCGGCGTCCAGAGACAGCTGTGACTTAGCACTGATCATGTCCATAATGGATTCTGCCTGGGACAAATCAATCCGCCCGTTCAAAAAGGCCCGTTTTGTAAATTCTCCGGGTTCTGCCAGCCGCGCACCGGATTCCAGTACCGCCTGCAACACCCGCTGCAGCAAATACATGCCGCCGTGACAGTGGATTTCCACCACATTTTCCTTCGTAAAAGTCCTGGGGGCCAACATCAGTGAAACCAGCACTTCATCTAACATTTCCCCACTGCGAGGAACCACAATTTTTCCAAAAAGAATTGTA
>JAFUJY010000008.1 GCA_017467985.1 Bacillota bacterium | reverse complement strand
CACGGTTATTACCATTCAGATCACAACAATATAACACTGATCCTTCGTTCCAATAGATATGATTATCATATACTTGTAATCCCACCCCATCTCCAATATACGCATTACACTGCTTATCATTATGCAGACATTCTGCTTTACCGCATAACTTTCCTGATGTACTGGTAACTTCATCATAATAAAAAAGCCATGTGCCTACCTTAACATAATATATAGAACCATTTTTTGCAAAATTTCCTCCAGAGTGAACATACTCCTTCTGTACATCATAATCTGGCAGATAAACATCTGTATCAAATTTCTCCTCCAAAAGAATACCAGGATCGTTACATGACGAAAAAATAATCACTAGAAAACATAACAAAATACTCTTAAAACCTCTTCTCATTGCTTCTACTCCATATCAATATTTTATTATTTACTTACATTTTCTTTTACTTATTTCTTTAATCATATTATACCAATCCCTATCGTTCTCCGCAAACCTTTTTGACTGAACTGCAAAAATTGCATTTCAGTAAGAGTTATCCACAAACAAAAGGATAGGAATACAGATAACTACCCGAAACATTCCTATCCTTTCATTTGCTGAATTATAAAAACAGTGCCCTTATTCAATTGTCTCTTACAGTTTCCCAGGCTGTAATTATTATCCGTTCAATTCCCTTCTTTTATATCCCAAACTATACTCATTTTTTCATCTGTAACTTACTTCGATGTCACCGGCATGCGTGCCAATCTCAACCATTTTATCCCCTGTTCCACTAACGGCGTCGATCTCCCCATACATACTTCTGACATCCACTGTATAATCAGCCTTGCTTCCCTTTAGCTCCAAATCAATATCACCATCCCTACTATATAAAAACAAGTCATCGCCGTCATATCCCTTCACATTGATATCTCCACTATCACTCCACACAAGCAGACTATAATCTCCATGGGGCAAGTAAATCACTAGATCATCGTTTTTTGTTACATACTCCCCTACAGCGATTTGAATCTGTATTTCTCCTTTATATTCTACAATTTCATACTGAGAAACTACTTCGTCCCTGCCCACAACCTTTATGATATTATCATTGTAGAAACGAATCTCCACTTCCGCTTCTTGGGGATAAACCTTTATAGAAGTGAATTCTTCCACCTCTCGTGTAAGTACCTTTCGATGAGACCAATCATCCACTGCATCAAGCAAGTCATCGGCCATTACAATTCCGCCAACTAACAGACACAAAGCTACAATGGCTGCAATTCCCCAGCCAAACCAACGCGGACGCTTCTGCTTTTGCTTTTCCTGAATCGGCTGTTCAGAGTGGGCATTTGCAGCAATCTCTTCCATACTGCCTAATGCCGCCACCGCCTCTTCTTCTGTCAGACCTTCTTCCATACGATCTGCGATCATTTCACTGTAAAAATCCAGTATTTTAGCTACTTCATTATCCGGCATATCCTTTAGCTTTTTTTGAAGTTCTGTCATAAATTCTACTCGTGTCATTGATCTTCTCCCCCTTTCGCTTGCTTTTCAATAAAATGATAGATGCCCATCATTTCTTTCCATTCTTCCAAAAATTCTTCAATTCGATGCAAGCCTTCTTCCGTAATATGATAATACTTACGCAAACGGCTATTATGCTCCACCGTGTGCACCGTCACACATTCATTCTTTTCCAATCGTTTCAAAATCGGATACAACGTGGATTCAGAGATCTCAATACATCCGGATAAATCTTTGATTATTTGATAACCGTAGGATTCGCCCTTGGCCAGTACAGTCAGAACACATATATCCAATACGCCTCGTTTCAGTTGAACATCCATATTAATGCCCCCCTTTCACATAATACTATACAACACATAGTATTGTGTGTCAAGAGGTTTTTAAAGATTTGTTAGAAAAAAAGCTGCCTCAAATTTGAGACAGCTTTTTTAACTGCTTGGCATACGAAAATTATAAATCGCATCTGCCCTGCAGTTGAAAAAACGCATAATACCACTGCGGGGCAGATGTAAATCTCAAATCTCATCTGCCAGGCATACATAAAAACCAAATCTCGCCTGCCCTACAGTTGAAAAAACGCATAATACCACTGCGGGGCAGACGTAAATCTCAAATCTCATCTGCCAGGCATACATAAATCATAAATCTCGTCTGCCCTGCAGTTGAAAAAACGCATAATACCACTGCGGGGCAGATGTAAATCTCAAATCTCATCTGCCAGGCATACATAAAAACCAAATCTCGCCTGCCAGGCATACATAAAAACCAAATCTCGCCTGCCAGGCATACATAAAAACCAAATCCCGTCTACCGGACCGCATTCCCTTAGAAATGCAGCACCGTAATGTAACACCGATCTTCTTGATACTGCTCCATGGTGCCTTTATTTTTCTTAACGGCGGCTCGGATTAAGTCTAAGCCATGACCCTTGCGGCTTGGCTTTTCCAGCGGTTCTTCATAGGGATTCCACAAAACGATGCGCTGCCCATTTTCCAGGAAAGAGATCTTGACCCAGCGCCGCTCCTTGTCCAGATCTTGGACTGCATGAAAGGCATTTTCGATTAGATTTCCGAAAATGGTCAGCGCATCCTTTTCCGAAATATTCCATGTGGGGACTGCCGCAGAAGACTCGATCTGTACATCGATGTCCAGTTCTTTGCCTTTTTCAGTATAATGAAATAAAACAGAGGCGATACTCCGGCCAATGTTATCATACAACACCTGCTGCTTTTCGTCCAGCTGCAGTTCATCTGCCAAAGCTGATTGACCCATGGTCTGTACATACTCCAACTGCTTTAAGTAATCGTGCTGCATACGCTCTTTTTCATTTAACTGGGCCTTTAAGCCTTCCAGCTTTTTCTTATCATCCCACAGCTTCATCAAAAACAGCACACAGATAATGATAATCAATATGAGTGAAAACATTCTGGACTGAACCCGGTATGTTTCCATAATTTCCACCCGGTACAGCTGGGCCGCAATCATCATTAACAGTGCGCTGGCCAGGCCCACCCACCGGAACCAGGAAGTCATAGAAGTCATTTTTAATCTCCTGATCATGAAACATACGCCTAGGCACAGGAGTACAACAACCATGTTCATTCCGAAGGCAACTTCAAAATAGCCGAAGGTTTCAAACCATTCGCTGGGGATCCACAATATCACAAATATTTGCAGATACATCAAGAATCCACCATATGCAATCACCGTCATTTCCAGTGCCCGATACCATTTTTTCTCCCAGTACAGGCACTTAAAGGCGGCGAAGAAGATCAAGACCTGGCCCCACACGCTGATGCCAAAGCCCCATATGGTTGTGGCAGCAATCTGCGCCGCAAAAATCAGCAAGCCTACATACTTCATGGGTGTTTTCTGCCATTTGCCCCAAAAGCAATGGACGCACAGCAGCAAAACCGTACATTCTTCCATGATCGCCAATGTCTGCCACATGGTTCTTCCCTCCTCATTCAAAGGCCTTTCGGCCAAATATTTCTTCTGCCTGGGTCCGATAGGAGCGCCCTATGGACAAGTACTTGGGGATACGCCGCAATTTCAAATAATATACACCGTTTTCTTTACGGGTTTCGGTGACCATGTTGATATTGACCAGACAGCCTTTGCCAATCATCAGAAAATGATCCAACGCCTGTTCTGCAGCCTGATTCATGATGCTGGTCAAGGCCCCCAAGTTGGCGTAAAACTCTTCGATACGGGGTACCATTTGATTCCGGTCAAATAGATATACGTTGATTTTACGATCTGCAGACTCGATATAAATCACATCTTTTGCTTCAATGGTGACGGTGCGCTTGCCCTCCTGCAGCACGAAATAGGGCTGATGCAGTCGCCTGCGGTCCTCGCCGCCCAACAGGCGCTCTTTCAAGGCTGGTAACATCTCATCCATCTTGGATTTGCTGAAGAACTTGTTGGCTTTTAAGGTTTTCAGGGCACGCTCCTCAAAATGGGTAAAAGAACTAAGCACCCAGATATCACTTCCTGCGTGCTCTTTGTTTTCACGAATTTTTTCAATCAAATTCAGACCATTCAGGCTGTCCGACTCAATCATGATGTCCAGGATGAATAGGCTGTACCCGTTATATTCCTTAACGCTTTGCATCACCTGCTCAAACTGAGTAAACCACCGAATGCCATACTGCTCCAAAAATTCCCGTACCTGGGCATCCTTTGCAGTGGGAGCCGGCCCTTCTACCTCATAAATCCGGGCCACTCCCTCCGCAAAATGAATGGCATCTTTTAATATATCTTCAAAATAACAAACCAGTATCGGGTGTTTCACATTCATCCCTCTACTTCTTCCCAGCCGGGGATGGAGGTTGCTGCACCCTGACGGCTTACAGCAATGCCGGAGGCCTTAGCGGCCAGCTCCAAACCCACCTTGGGCCCTCTGCCCTTCATAATCTGGGCCAGGAAGTAGCCCATGAATGTGTCGCCGGCAGCGGTGGTATCCACTGCGGACACCTTATAAATGCCCTGACGGTGGGTTTCGTTGGCATCCTGATATACAGAACCGTCCTCTCCCAAGGTCAAAACCACCGCACTGTTGGGGTACTTTTCCCGGAAAGCGTTCAGAATCTGCTCCGGCTCTTCGAAGCCGGTCAGTTCCTTACCCTCAATCTCATTTACAAAAAACCAAGTAACATACTCCATGGGCAAGCCTTGCAGCGCATCCGTCAGGGGTGAAGGATTTAGTGCAATGCGCATGCCCTGCTGATGGGCCTTTTCCATAATGTAGGCGTTTTCGTTGATTTCATTTTGCAGAATCAGAATATCGCCGGCATCAAACTGGGCAATGACACGGTCAATATGCTCACGCTCCAGCTGCTTATTGGTGCCGCCGAAGGTGATAATACTGTTCTGCCCCTTGGGGTCTACCTGGATAATGGCGTGTCCGGAGGATGCATCCACCACATCCACATAAGAGGCATCCACACCCTTCTCCTCCAAAAAGGCTTTCAGCATCAGGCCATCTTTACCAATCTTACCGGCGTGAGCAATCTTCTCACCGGCCCTGGCCACTGCAATGGACTGATTCAGGCCCTTGCCGCCGCAGAAAATATCCATGCGCTTGGAGGCCAGGGTCTCGCCGGGACGAACATGATGATCCATCTGATATACATAGTCAATATTTAACGAACCAAAACAAAGTGCTTTCATAACAACTTTCTCCTGTCTACTACAATAGTTTTATAGGTTATAGTACATGACAAACCAGCCATGTCTATATTCCTTCTTGTTGCTTAAGCTGTTAGAATGTATGGAGCAATTGGTATATCGTCTCCCTTTCTTGGACTCCGCGTCCGCAAAACAGACTGATAACCAGCTCCTCATTCGCAGCATTCGTTTTATGCAGGTTGAACTGCCATTAGGTACGTTCGTGTCACACCACAGTAGATTGAATAAGCAATGAGTAAAACTGGTTCTTATCCATTGCAATAATCTTTAAGGAGTGACAAATTCATGAACGCAGTAGGTATCGATGTTTCCAAAGGCAAAAGCACAGTTGCAGTGCTCAGACCATTCGGAGAAGTGGTGGCTTCACCTTTTGACGTTATTCATAACGACAGTGACCTTAATCAGCTTGTTGAACTTATCAGGGCATTGCCGGGTGAATCAAAGGT
>JAFUJY010000086.1 GCA_017467985.1 Bacillota bacterium | reverse complement strand
ATCCTTATGAATTGATATCACGTCAGCGTGTATACTGGCAGGTTAGACTGTGGGATGAGCAGGAGAATCCGGGAGAATGGTCGGAAGAAGTGTGGTTTGAGATGGGCTTGCTGAGAAATGAAGACTGGCATGCCCGGTGGATCAAAGGCGATTATGGGGTGGATAAAAAATATAGATATCCCACAGACCATTTTAAGAAAGAGTTTGTAATTAAAGATGTGGTAAAGGCTCGAATGTATATTACTGCCTGCGGTATCTACGAGGCATATATTAATGGCCTGCGGGTAGGAGAGTTTGTATGTGCACCGGGGCACACAGATTATCGCAAGAGAATTCAATATCAAACGTATGATGTAACATCCCTTTTGCAAACAGGTAAGAATACAATTACGGTGGAACTGGCAGACGGCTGGTATCGTGGTGCTCAGGGTGCATGGGGACATACATATATATATGGAAGGGAAAGCAAATTCCTGCTGCAGCTGGAGATAATAGACGGGGCAGGGAAGAAGAAGCGGTTGGGTACGGATGATTCCTGGCAATGGAGTAATGATGGAGCTATTCGTTTTTCGGATCTGAAAGAGGGAGAATATGTGGATGCACGGTGTACTCCTTTATACAATGGAAGGGCTAAAATTGCAGCGTATGCCGGGAAACTCACTTGTTCTAATAATGTGCCGGTAACGAAGCATGAAGTCTTTCGCCCGAGCCTGATTATTACTCCTGCCGGGAAAAAAGTGCTGGACTTTGGTCAAAATTTATCCGGATTTATTGGCTTTAAGGTGCAGGCTCATGAAGGCCAGAGAATTTTTCTGCGCATGGGAGAGATGCTGGATCAAACCGGTGAATTCACGCAAAAAAATATTCAACTGAGTATGGATAAGACAGGTGAAGCACTGGAACATGTCCTTTGGAAAAATGGATTGGTGCAGAATCTGGGGCAATTTGATAAGGGGAAGACAACTCCTCTGCAGATGCTGGAATATGTTGCCCGTGAAGGGGTAAACGCTTATGAAAGCCATTTTGCCTTGTATGGATTTAGATATGCACTGGTTGAAACGGATATTGAATTTCTTCCGGAAGACTTTTATGCGACAGCAGTGTATTCGGATATAAAGCAAACAGGATTTTTTGAAAGTTCTAATGAATTGTTAAATCAGTTCGTACATTGTACGCTGTGGTCAGAAAAGAGTAATTTGGCGGACGTTCCCACGGATTGTCCCACCAGAGAACGGTCAGGTTGGACCGGCGATGCCCAGATATTCTTTGAAACAGCCAGTTATCTGACAGAGTATCACTCTTTTGCCAGAAAGTTTTTGCGGGATATGACCGATCGCCAAGCACAAAACGGAATGTTCCATCAGATTGTACCCAAAGGTGGAGAGGACTTCTGGATGATGACCATGAATGGTTCTGTGGGCTGGGCGGATGCAGGTGTTCTAATCCCCTATCGAATGTGGAAAAAGTATGGAGATGAGCGGATTATTTCGGAACATTATGACCGGATGAAACGGTACGCAAAGTTTATGATGAAGCGATGCGGAAGTATCACACCGCTGCAGAAACCACTACGTCTTAGCAGAGAAAACCAGAAATATCTGGTGAATGACGGACAGTCCTATGGAGAATGGGCAGAGCCCGATGATGTATGTGCGTTTTCAGTAAAGGACTTTATTTTTCCTCATCCGGAGGAGTCTACAGCTTATACTTGCTATGTAATGGAACACATGGCAGAGATAGCGGAGTTCTTGGGATATACAGAAGATGCTCAAGAGTATCAACGATATGTACAGGGATGTCGCCTGGCTTATCAGGAGCTGGTGACCAGGCAGGAGTTCTCGTTGGATACGAATCGTCAGGCAAAACTGGTACGTCCATTAAAGATGAAATTGCTGGATGCAGATTGTACGAAATGGGCTCAGAAGCGTTTGATTCAGGCGTTGGAACATTATGGGTGGCGCCTGGGGACTGGTTTTCTGTCCACGCCCTTTATTCTGGATGTGCTGAGTGAAATTGATGTGGAGTATGCCTACAGGCTTTTGGAAAATGAAGAGTGCCCTGGCTGGCTATTTATGCCGAAAAATGGTGCGACTACTGTTTGGGAAGCCTGGGAAGGAAATTCTACGGTATCCAAGGGGATTGCCTCATTGAATCACTATTCTAAAGGCGCGGCGTGTGAATGGTTGTTTAAGACGATGTGCGGAATCCAATTGTCAGGAGAAAATCATTTCGTAATAGCTCCTCAGCCCGGCGGCAGCTTTACTTATGCAAAAGCTTCCTATAATAGTGTGTATGGAGAAGTACAATGCAGCTGGAAAGTGCAGCAGGATGGAGTGGAATATGAAGTGGAGATACCGGGCAATTGTACTGCACAAGTATGCTTGAAGGATCAGGTGTATGATGTATCAGCGGGGCATTATTCTTGGAATTTATAAAAGCCGCCTGAACTTCAGGCGGCTTGGAAGAAGCACGAGGACTTAATGTTTTCGTGCTTTTTTCATATTGGAAATGATACAAATGGACAGCACTACGGGGAAAGCAATGGCGGCCAGGAAGCCCATCTGGAGGTTGCCGGAGAACAGTTCGCTAACGAACCCAACAAGGGTAGGGCCGGTGGTACAGCCTAAGTCGCCGCCCAGTGCCAACAGCGCAAACATTACAGTGCCGCCGGTGGGAAGGGCGGTGGCAGATTTGCTGAAAGTGCCGGGCCACATAATGCCCACAGAGAAGCCGCACAGGGCAAAGGCTATAAGGCTGATGACGGGAGAGTCAATCAGGCCAATCATCAGATACGTTACAACGCACAGCAGAGTGCTGTAGAGCATGAACTTGTCCAGATTGATCTTGTCGCCGTACTTACCATAAAAGACACGGGAGAGACCCTGGAGAATGGCAAAGGTCATGGGTCCTGCCAAGTCGCCGATGGACTTGCTGACGCCCAGGCCCTTTTCCACAAAGGCGGAGGCCCACTGACTCATGGAAATCTCGCTGGCACCGGAGCAGACCATCATTACCATCAGGAACCAGAAGGTCTTGTTGACGAACAGCTCCTTCACGGTCATACCACGCTGGCCCTCAGCCACAGGCGGTGCAATGGGGGTCTTGGAAAAGACAAAGAAGTTAGCAATGGGAATGATCGCCCAGATCACAGCCAGGATGCGCCAATTTTCGATGCCAAAGAAGTGGAAGAACAATGTGGAGAGCAATACGACACCCACTAACCCCCAGCAATAGAAGGAATGTAGCAGGCTCATGGCCTTTTCTTTATTGTCGGTGGGGCAGCCCTCGGTGATGGGGCTGACCAGAACCTCCAGGATACCGCCGCCGATGGCGTAAACTGCAATGGAAATCAGGATACCGGTGAAAGGATCCATCAACTGGGGCAGGATGGTCAGCAAAATCAAACCTGCGGCGGCTGCACCGTGGGCCAGCATGATCGAAGCACGGTAACCGATACGGTCGATGAACTTGGTGGAGAGGAGATCCACCGTCAGCTGTATGCCAAAGTTAATGGTAACCAGCAGGGTGATCTGACTCAGCGGAATGCCATATGTATTTTGAAATGTAATAAATAGCAACGGAATAAAATTATTAACGATACCCTGCACTATGTAGGCGACAAAACAGGCAACGATGGTGGTTTTATAAGTGAACTTCATGATGGGCTCCTTTCTTGGAACAGAATTCCTGCTTATTATAGCACAGCCTGGAAAAAATGCAAGAAAAAAAGTCCCGAACTTTGCAGTTCGGGACTGAGGAAAAATCAGCTTTGCAGCTTTTCAAATAAAATGCAGCCCTTGGTAATCAGGTAACGATACATCAACAGGCAGGCAATTACCAGAATTGCTGCAAGAAGGGTCAAATACACATAACCGGAGATCCGATTGGCCAGGATAATATATAAGACCACGGGAACCAGTACCAGCGCCATACCACCGAACATAGCCAGCATGGTGCTGCCGCTTTGTTTCACGCAGACCGTTTCATTCAGCCAGTCAAACTTGGGCATGTGCAGGTTGATAATGAGACCAAACAGAGCCATAAAAATGGTCACCAGTCCGGGTAGGATGACTGCAAAAATGTATCCTTGCCAAGAGGCCTGCAGGAAGATGCAGCAGACCAGGGCAGAAAGGATCCCGGGCGGAATACACACCAAACAGTGCATGTAAAACTTTGCCAGCAGGATGTCCTTAGAGGTGATGGGCAGAGAGCGGATCAGCCACAAGCGGTTTCCTTCCAATGAGATAGAACAGGAAGTGATGATATTGGTGATAGCACCAAAACACAGCATAGCTGTAATCAGCAAGCAGATGATCTCACTGGGATCAGCCCCCAAAAGACTTATGAGCATCGTCAACTTTTCCCCTTGTATAATAAGGAATACGGGGATCAGAATGTAAAATACCACCCCGATGGCGCCGTTCATCATATAGGCGGGAAGAGAAGTGAAGAAGCCTAATTCTTTACGGACGAGAGCCCACATATGGGAACTTACCTGCAGGGACTGTCTGCGATAAGCAATTTTACGCTGCCCCCGATTAGCGGTGGTAATTTGGATAAAGAACTTGGACAATAGCCAGTAGATGGGAACCATGGGCACCAGACCAAACAGGAAGAAATACAAGAAGGACAGCAGATTACCGTTGGCGATGGCGTCACCCAGATAATAAAAAGGCGGCAGGGTGGAGCGAATGGCATTGGCGATAGCAGTTCCATTTTCCAGCAGGTCGGTGATATACTGGTCGATATTTTGCACAAAGGCGAAGTAAACGAACAGGAAAACCACCATCACTACCAGCTGCAGCATGTTTTTGCGGCGCATTCGGGAGCTGACCAGGGCCAGCAGCCAGCCAAACAGGCAAGAGATGGACAGCACCAGCAAGGGCATGAACAGAATGGTCAGAATCAGTAAAATCGTACCCAGTACGGTAGCGTAACCAGAGAGAAAATAAATGACCGCAGCGGGTAAAAAGATGATCGCTTCATATATATAGTTTAGAAAAAAAAGAAAAAGCATTCGGGAAAGCAAGATGTAACGGGGCGGAATGGGCATAGCCAGCAAAAGTTCATTGTCCGTTGCCTCGAAAAGCTGACTTTGAGCCACGAATACGCTGCCGATAAAGCAAAATAAAAACGAAGCTAATCCGGCAAAACTGAAATAGAACCAGTTATATTCAGTCTCCAACATGGTGGAGAGGCCTAAAAACAACATGCCAAACAGACCAATAAAGACTATACCCACATAGAGCCACAAAATGGCGAATAATATTTTTTTGCCGGTGGACATGGCCCCTTCGGCTTTTTTGGAGCGAAACATGGAGCCGAAGAGGGATGCAAAACGAGTTCGAATCAGCGCATTAAGCATGGGTTTCCTCCAGTTCCAGGAAGACATCTTCCAGAGAAGAGTCACCCTTAACATCTTCCATGGTGCCGCAGGTCACCAGGCGGCCTTGCTTAATAATCGCCACTCGGTCGCACAACTTTTCAGCCACTTCCAGTACATGGGTGGAGAAAAAGATGGAGGCGCCCTTGCGGCACATATCCTTCATCAACTCTTTCAGCTGGTGAGATGCCGCAGGATCTAAACCCACAAAGGGTTCATCCATAATCAGCAGCTTGGGTTCATGAATGAGCGCAGAAATCAGAGCCAGCTTCTGGCGCATGCCGTGGGAATAGGCACTGATAGGCTGAGCCAAGTCCCCGGTCAGACCAAAAAGATCAGAATACTTGTGAATGCGTTCTTCACGTTCATCCTTAGGGATAGCGTAGATATCCGCAATAAAGTTTAAATACTTAATGCCGGACAGGAAAGTATACAGATCCGGATTATCCGGTATGTAGGCCAGCAATTTTTTGCACTCCAGCGGTTCATCCTTAATGGAATGGCCTGCAATGGTGATCTCCCCCTCATTGAACTGCAGCAGACCACATACCGCTTTAAGGGTGGTAGTCTTACCAGCACCATTGTGACCGATAAATCCATAAATTTCACCGGGCTGGATGTGCAGGGTCAGGTCGTCCACTGCCTTCTTGGTCCCGTAAATCTTGGTTAAGTTTTGAATGTGTAACATAAAAATCCCTCCTATTAATGTGTAGTGAATTGCTACAGATATATCATAATACGTTGTCAAAGAAATGTCAATTACAATGTGTGAGTTGGCAAAATTGACAAGTCGCGTAAGCTGTATCTTATAACGGCTTGGAAAAATGTGAGAAAACGGTCAAAAAACGGCGGAATTTTGTGGAAATGCGGGGTTGAAAATGGCGGAATTTTGTGGTATAGTATTTTTGTAAGAGAAATTGGAGGTGCAATATGGAAAGACTTAGCCGAAAGATTGATATGTTTCTTATAGAGTGGAAGAATACTCCGCAGCATCTGCCTTTGATTGTGAAGGGCGCACGGCAGATCGGTAAGACGGAGGCTATTCGTTATTTTGCACAGCATAACTATCAAACCGTAGTAGAGATCAATTTTATCCTGCAGAAGCAGTATAAGGATATTTTCGACAATGGTTTTGATGTAGATACAATCATTAGGAATATTTCTCTTAAAAATCCGGAATTGACTTTCCCAGAAGGAGAGACGTTAATTTTTTTCGATGAAATGCAGGATTGTATCAATTGTGCTACCAGCTTGAAATCATTTAAGCAGGATGGTCGTTATGATGTAATTTGTTCGGGCTCCCTTATGGGAATCAATTATAATGAAATTGAATCTAACAGTGTAGGATATAAAGAAGATTATGAGATGTATTCTCTTGATTTCGAAGAGTATCTGTGGGCGAAAGGGTATAAAGCGGCGCAGCTTGAGGAAATGTATCAAAAGATGTTGTCTGTTACTCCTCTTTCTGTGATCGAATACGACGTGATGCTAGAAAATTTTAAAGAGTACATGGTATTGGGAGGTATGCCGGCAGTCGTATTTACTTTTGTCACCCAAAAGAACTACAGTGGAACATTGCGGATGCAGCGTCAGCTTCTGTTAGATTATGAAGAAGATATTACTAAATATGCCAGTGGCCTGGATAAAGGAAAGATTCTGGATATTTACAGAAAGATTCCAGTTTTTCTAGGTAAAGATAATAAAAAGTTTCAGATTTCAAAAGTACGGAATGGTGCTCGAAGCCGAGATTTTGTGGGTACGGTGGAATGGCTGAATAATGCGGGTATTATCAATGTGTGTTACTGCATGGCTTCACCGGAATTGCCACTGAGAGGTAATTACAATCCAGATAATTATAAACTATATTTCAGGGATACGGGACTTTTGATTGGAGCACTGGATGAGGAAGTGCAGGAAGATCTGCGATTTAATAAAAATTTTAACACATATAAAGGGGCGATTTATGAGAATATAGTTGCGGATATGTTAGTAAAACAAGGATATTCTTTGTACTTTTACAGAAATGAAAAAAGTACGTTGGAGATGGATTTCTTTGTGCGGGATGCTAATTCTCTGATTCCGGTGGAAGTAAAGGCGAATGATGCATCCACAGCTTCATTGAATGCATTGATTGAAAGAGATACCTACTCAGATATTAGTTATGGTATCAAGTTGGCGAATAAAAATATTGGATTTAACGGAAAGTTTTATACATTTCCGTATTTTATGACTTTTTGGCTGAAACGTTTTTTGAGGGAGCGTGGGTAAAAATAACGAGATGAATCAAAAGTGACTGTGAAAAAACGAAAAACTCATTTTTTCACAGTCGCTTTAGTTAATGTAGCTGAACGAAGTGTTCTTTTTGTTTTAGAGCATTACCCAATCGTTTGCGCAGCTGTTTCATCCAATCGGGTTCATTCTCAACTGGATCGGATACGCAGTGCAGCAGTCGGGCATAACCAAACAGATTAACAAATCGCTGCATCAGAGGTAGGGAGGCGGCCATTTCGGCAGTATAGTCGTGTTCGGTCTGATAGCCCCGCAGGAATTCGTCTTTTGAGGCATCCGGCGGCAGGGCATCAAAGACCTGTTGCAGATCCAGCGCATACCAATGATACATTCCGTCGTCAAAATCAATGACGGAGCAGGTATTAGTTAGTGAATCATAAAAGACATTATCGGGCTCAAAATCATAGTGTACCAGCCCGTAGGTTTGAACGTTTTGGGGCAGTAAGGCCAGTTCTTGACGGATCTTCTGCAGTTTCCGGGTCATGTAATCCGGTGCGTAATATTTTGCCAAGACCTGGGCGCTCCAGTCCAGCGCTTCGTCATAAGACCATTTTGCAGTTTGGGGTGCGAAATCGGCGCTGAGGGTGTGCAGACGGCCTAAAGTCTTGCCATATTCGTACAAAATGGAGGCAGACAGGTTGGTGTCTTCAATGGGGGTTCCGCTGACTTTCTTAAAGGCTGCGGCATAGTAACATCCCCAGGCAGTATCCAGTTCCAGAAGCAGCTGGCCGTTTTGGGCAGGGATGGGCTCCAGTGCAGGAAAATTGTGACTGCGCAGATACTGGATAAATTCCAGCTCACCCAGGATGTTTTGCTTTAATTTTTCTTCGGTGGGAGCCAGACGCAGGAAACACAGTTCACCATCCCGGAAGAAGGGATACATTGCATTGGAAGAAATGCGGAAGCGGCGCAGGGCTTTGTCCAGAGACTCTTCATCATAGGACCAATGAGTGAGGGCCTCCTTGTCCAGCGCAAAGTTTTCGAATAAATGTTTTAGTTTTAACATCGGTTTGTTCCTTTCAAATGATGTTGGGGTCAAAAGATATTTTGCCCCCAACTATGATACGGCTTGCTTCGTGCTTCGCACTCCTGCAAGCCTAAAACACTCATAATCCGCTCATTTTTCTGCGAAAAATGACTACTTATTCGTGTTTTGCGGGTCCCAAAGTCATATGGTTTCATGCCTGCATGAAACCATATGACCTTTTGACCCTAGTATCTTCATATAAAAATAGCACTCCTGAAAAACAGAAGTGCAGAATTTATCGCCGGGAATAAACACGAGTGCGGTTATGAAATGTTTATAGGGTAAGCAATAGTACTTCGGTTTTTCGTCATAGAAATAAAAGCCTTCATAATTACTGCTCACCTACCTTTCGTTGATGGTGTTAGTATAGCACAAAGTAGGAGGGATGTCAATTAGATTGCGTATATTTACAATATGATCAAAAGTATATAAATAGTTCAACTTTTTTACATTTTCTGGAAAAAGTTGCTGTTGTCTTTGTTAAGGAAATACCTTATAATTTAGTTATGGCTGCCTTGACAACGGAAGCTGAAAATGATACCATAAAGGAGGAAGCAGATGTCAAAAGAAATGACAAAACACGAGAGGAACATGGACCGCATTGCTAGAATGCGTTTGTTGGATGATGGGTTCATGAAAAAGGTTTTTGAGGACAAAGATTGTACCCAGCTATTATTACAGGTTATTATGGGAAAGACTGATTTAACTGTGGAAAGTGTTCAGACAGAATATACAGTTAAAAATTTGCAAGGTAGAGGTGCTCGTCTAGATGTATATGCTTCGGATAGCAAAGGGGTTCTGTACAATGTGGAAGTACAGCGGGAAGATAAAGGTGCAGTTCCTAAGCGTGCCCGCTACAACAGTAGTCTGTTGGATGCTAATGTGACCGAACCTGGAGATGAATATGAAAAGCTTCCGGAGAGTTATGTGATTTTTATCACGGAAAAAGATGTGCTATGCCATAATGAGCAGATATATTGTTTTGAACGCATATGCCGAGAACATGATTTGAGATTAAACGATGGTTCTCATATTATTTATGTAAATGCTGCTAAACAAAATGCTACGCCGATAGGTCAGCTAATGTGGGACTTTTCGTGTACGAAGGCTGAGGATATGCATTATGGTGTTCTGGCAGAACGAGTTCGATATTTCAAGGAGGATAAGGAGGGAATTAGTAAAATGTGTAAGATTTGGGAAGAAGTACTGGAGGAAGGAAAGATTGAGACTGCAAAACGCATGATTGCCAAGGGGAAAATGAGTTTAGAGGATATTGCAGAATACAGCGATCTTCCTATTAAAAAAATACAGGAACTTGCTAAGGAGTGTCAACAAGTATTGGCCAATTAATTGTGAACAAAAAGCCAGAGTAGTGAAGTTGTGTAAACAGAATATCTGTGAACTTCACTGTCTGGCTCATTTTATCTCTTAATAAACCCAACAATTGTCACCAGCGCCACAGCAGTGCCCAACTCATCCGTGATATGAATCAGATAAGTGCAGGTGGTGCGGCCGCTTTTCTGGCAGTTGGCCTCGGCAATGATTTTTTTGCCCTTGGCGGCGCCCATAAAGGAAATACTGCTGCTGATGGAAACGGTGGGAGGCTGGTCCACATTGCTGGCAATGGCAAAGGCAAAGTCCGCCAAAGTGAAAAGTGTCCCGCCCATCAGGCCGCCCACAGCGTTCATGTGCTGAGGGGCGATTTCAAAACTGCAGCGGGCATAACCGGGGCGAGCATCCTCAACGATCGCACCCAAACAATCCGTCGCAAAGCGATCAGCGCGAAACATACTGCGAATATTTTCAAGATCCATAATAAAGACCTTCCTTTCTTGAGAATAGTATTATTGTACCACGCAACGGAGCAAGATACAAGGGCTTCTACACAAAATTTTGCGGTTGCGGCCAAATATAATCCCTTTTAGGATGAAAAAGTTTTGACAAATGTATAGTTTTGTGCGATAATAGAGGGACAATGAACATGAGAGAGGAAGTGTACAAGTGTTTTTTCAAAAGGACATTGAGACGATGCCCCGTAAGGAAATCGAGGCGTTGCAGCTCGCAAAATTAAAAGATACAGTGGCATACTGCTACAATAATGTACCGTTTTATCATGACAGATTAGAGAAGGCCGGCGTGGGCGACGGCAGTAAGATTCGCCAGCTGTCTGACATTCAATATATTCCGTATACCACCAAGGATGATTTTCGTGAGAATTATCCTTATGGTATGATGGCGGTGCCGCTGAAGGAAGTGGTGCGTGTGCATGCATCTTCCGGTACCACCGGTAAGCCCACGGTGGGACTGTATACTAAGAAGGATCTGGATATTTGGTCTGACTGTGTGGCCCGTGTGGCAGTCGCCGGCGGCGTAACCGAGGATGATATTATTCAGATCAGTTTTGGCTATGGCCTGTTTACAGGTGCGTTGGGTCTGCATTACGGTCTGGAGAAGATTGGTGCCACGGTAATCCCCATGTCCTCCGGTAATACGGAGAAGCAGCTGATGATGATGCGGGACTTTGGCGTAACCGGTCTGGTTGCCACTCCGTCCTATGCCCTATATTTGAGTGAGGCTATTAAAGAAGGCCCCAACCCGCTGTCTGATTATAAGTTAAAGCTAGGTATTCTGGGTTCTGAGCCCTGTACTCCCGAGATGCGGGATCAGATTGAAAAGAATTTGAATATTTATGTATCCGACAACTACGGCTTGACCGAGCTGGGTGGCCCCGGCGTTTCCGGTGACTGTCCCGAGCGTGCGGGTATGCACTTTGCCGAGGACCATTTCCTGCCCGAGATCATCAACCCGGATACGGGTGAGCAGCTGGGCGAAGGCCAGCAAGGTGAGCTGATTGTGACCAGTCTGAGTAAATATGCCATGCCGGTGCTGCGTTACCGCACCAAGGACATCACGTCCCTTACATATGAGCCTTGTAAGTGCGGCCGTACCCATGCCCGCATGTCCAAGACTGCCGGCCGTACCGACGACATGCTGATCATCAAGGGCGTTAACGTATTCCCCACCCAGATCGAGAGTGTGCTGGTGGGCACACCTCACATCGGTCCCCATTATCAGATCGTGGTGCGCCGTGTCAACTTCAAGGATACGCTGGAGATCCGTGTGGAATTGACCAGTGCAGAACTGTTGGATCATTACCGGGAGCTGGAAGCATTCCAGCGTAGTCTGCAGGATCGTCTGAAGAGCGTACTGGGTCTGCAGGCCAAGGTAACCCTGGTACAGCCCAAGTCCTTGGAGCGTTTCCAGGGCAAGGCCAAGAGAATTTTGGATCTGAGAAATCAGCCGGAAACGAAATAAGGAGAGATTATCATGGAAAGACATGCATTTGCATTAAAGATTAAAGACGGCCGTACTGCTGATTTTCGCAGTGGCCTGGGTAAGGTTTGGCCGGAGCTGACCGCATTTTTGGATAGCCACAAGATGGTGAATTTCAGCATCTGGACCGTAGAACAGATGGTTTTCGGTTATTATGAGACAGAGGACGGCTTTGCTTTTACCGATGAGGACAAGGCTGCTGCCGCTGTTTGGGAAGCCCAGTACGGCGATGCTTATGACTGGATCTCCACACCCTTTGAGGAGATGCGCCTGATGTACCATGATTTTGGTATTGTGCGCCAGAGCAAAGAACTGATCCGTCACCGTGTATTTATCACCAAGCTGGTGCCCGGTTCTGAAGAAGAGTACAAGGCACGCCATGATGCGCTGGTGGATGCCCGGGGCGACAAAGTAAATGAAGGCCCTGACAGCAACTTCTCCATCTGGAATGCCGGCGGTTACATCTTCGGCTATGACGAGATCGACACCACCATGGAAAAGGATCGTACCGAGGCGGACGATCAGGCAGACATTGCTTGGGAGACCCGCATGCTGGAGATCATGAGCTGGCTGACCGACGATGTGGACTGGATCACCGGCGAGCATCATCAGAATATTCGCCGCATCGCATATCACAATTAAGTATATATAATAGGAAGGAATACCACCAATGAAGCAGATTATGTTAGGAAATGAGGCGGTGGCTCGCGGCTTGTACGAGGCTGGTGTCAGAGTGATTTCCAGCTATCCCGGTACACCCAGCACCGAGATCACCGAATATGCATCCACATATGATGAAATGTACAGTGAATGGGCACCCAATGAAAAGGTGGCAGCAGAGTCTGCCATCGGTGCCAGTATCGCAGGCGCCAGATCCTTCTGCGCCATGAAGCATGTTGGCCTGAATGTGGCTGCAGACCCCTTGTATACCGCATCCTACACTGGCGTAAATGCAGGTATGGTGCTGGCAGTGGCCGACGACCCGGGCATGCACTCCTCTCAGAATGAGCAGGACTCCCGTCATCATGCCATCGCATCCAAGATTGCCATGCTGGAGCCTGCGGACTCCGCTGAATGTCTGGAGTACACCAAGCTGGCTTACGACCTGTCTGAAGAGTTTGATACCCCTGTCATCCTGCGTTTGACCACCCGTATCGCCCACTCTCGCAGTCTGGTGGAGCTGAATGACCGTGTGGAAAAAGAATTAAAGGACTTCCCCAAGAATCCTCAGAAGTATGTTATGATGCCCGCCATGGCCATCAAGCGTCATGTAATTATCGAAGAGCGTCAGAAGAAACTGGCTGAGTACGCGGAGAACTGTCCCTTTAATACGGTAGAGGATAACGGTGCCAAGATCGGTGTGATCACCGCCGGTATCTGTTACCAGTATGCTCGCGAGGCTCTGGGCAACCAGGCCAATTACCTGAAGCTGGGTATGGTGAACCCCCTGCCGGTACAGCTGATCAAGGACTTTGCCGCCAAGTGCGAAAAGGTTTATGTCATTGAGGAGCTGGATGGCATTATTGAGGATCACTGCCTGAAGATTGGTGTGGAAGTCACCGGTAAGGAACTGTTCGGCCTGCTGGGCGAGTTCTCCCAGACCCTGGTTCGTGCCAAGATCCTGGGCGAGACTCTGCCGTCTCTGAGCACCGACCTGAATATCCCCGGACGTCCTCCGGTACTGTGCGCCGGATGTCCCCACCGCGGCATCTTCTATCTGCTGAAAAAGTTAAAATGTAATGTAAGCGGCGACATCGGCTGCTATACTCTGGGTGCGTTGGCACCCCTGTCCTCCATGGACTCCTGCATCTGCATGGGCGCCTCTGTATCCGCTCTGCATGGTATGATCAAGGCCCGGGGCGAAGAATTTGCCGCCAAGTCCGTGGCCGTTATCGGTGACTCCACATTTATCCATTCCGGTATCACCGGCATGATCAACATGGCTTATAATCAGGGCTGCGGCACTATCATCGT
>JAFUJY010000007.1 GCA_017467985.1 Bacillota bacterium | reverse complement strand
ATACCCCCGGCGGCAAATACGAATTCTACGGCTATGTACATTACCAGGATGGGACTCTTTTAGGTGAAGGTCCTGAAGACGAGCCCCAATTTGACCCAGGTGTACTGTTTGAGGATAATAAAGTATACTTGTATACCGGCTTTTGTCAAAAGAATGATTTTTCCAGGTCCGGCCCTATGGTAACGGTTCTGGATTCTGACATGGTAACCATTCTGGAAAAGCCTGTATTTATCGCTCCCAGTGCTCCCTACAGTGAAGGCAGCGGTTATGAGGGACACACTTTCTTCGAAGCACCCTCTATCCGTAAAGTAGGCAATACCTATTATTTTGTCTACTCCACTAACCTGCACCATGAACTGTGTTACGCCACCTGCGATACTCCCACAGGTAAGTTCAAATACGGCGGAATCATTGTGAGCAATCGTGATTTGGGTGTGGATACATACAAGAGCGCTGATAAACCCATGTACTATGGTGGTAATAATCATGGCGGTATGGAGTGTATCAACGGTCAATGGTATATCTTCTATCATCGTCACACCAATAATAGTTCTTACTGCCGCCAAGGCTGTATTGAGCCCATCACCATTTTGCCCGATGGCTCTATTCCTCAGGTGGAGATCACCTCCTCCGGCGCCACCGGTCCCTTTACTGAAAAAGGTCTGTATCCGGCCTATCTGGCTTGCCACCTGCTGGATTGCCATGGTGAGCCCGTTCTTGTCAACCGCGAGGGTGTGGTTATAAATCGTCTGCCCTATATCACCCAGGACGGCCGAGATGGTGATGAATTGCCGGCTTATATATACAATATGAATGACGGCGCCATGGCTGGTTTTAAATACTTTAATGTTACAGATGTACAGTATATCGAAATTACCTATCGTGGAGGCGCCAGCAGTATCAGCCAGTATACTGGCACACTGGAAGTTCTGGATAGCTGGGATGGCCAGCTGCTGACCACCATTCCCATTCGTCACAGCAACGAATGGAGAACCAGCAGCGCGCCTTTAAGCCTGCCCCAGGGTAAAACAAGTCTGTACTTCCGCTACCGGGGACCCAGAACCATTAGTTTCAAGTCCTTCGCTTTACTATAAAAGGAGTTCTTTATGTCAGAAACAATAACCATTCGGGAAGAACGGCTTACAGCTGCGGAATATATCGACTTTCTAAAAAGAACGGACCTAGGGTCTCAATATCCCCTGGAACGGTTCAACGAAAGAATTGCCAAGCTGGTGAATACCGTTTCCATCAGCCTCGTCGCCCGAAACGAAAACCATACAGTGGTTGGTGTATTATTTGGATTAACTGACTATGCCTACTGGTTGTACATAACAGACCTAGGTGTAGACAGAGCCTACGAACGGCAGGGAATTGGCCGCCGGCTGATGAAAACCGCCCATGATATTGCCGGTGGTGAAAAGGATATTGCCGTTTACCTGATTGCCAACGAAAATGCAATTTTATTTTACGAAAAGCTGGGCATGAAAAAAGCCAACGAAGTTATGAAGTATAATCATATCGATTGGACAGAATTTACAGTACAGTAAAAGAAAACTCCGTGTGATGCAGAAATCATCATACGGAGTTTTCTTTTATTCGCTAATCTTCAATGCATAATCCTTCTTGGCCCCATGGGATCCAAAGATCTGCCATTTGCCGGCACCTAAACGCTGCAGCACGGCCTTACGCTCTGCCGTACTCACCGATGGGTCCATGTCCACGGAACCCATCAAGATCGGCGCATACTGGTTATATCGGCGCTGTTCTGAGGTCATCCCTTTGATATTGATATAAATATCTCCGGTGAATGCAATGCAGTGTTCATAATCAATCAGTACAATTTCGCCCGGCAAATGCCCGCCCCGACCTTCATACACTTCAAAATTCAGATCGCCGAAGCTGAAGAAACCGATCTGCCACAAGTCCCCCACAGGCGGTGCCGGAACCTCCCAGGGAACCGTTAACTTGGCTGGATCCGCCGGAACGTAATTGGTCAGTGTCTTACAAATACGGATATAGGGCTTATGAAACTTGTTTCTTTCCCTGTAGTCTTCCTTGCCCTCCCACTCCAGCTCCAGGCACTCTTTGCTCTTGCGGCTGGCAATAATTTCATCAAAAAACGGAAGTAAACCACAATGATCCTGATCTACATGGGTGATCAGGATTCTTTTTTTCATACTGTCAAATTCCGGCACCAGTTTGCGGATCAAAGCCAGCATCTCATCTTTATAATAAGCATAGCCGCTATCCACAAATAAAAATTCATCGTCGCTTTTTATAATCATGGTATTGCTGCCGCAGGGAGGTTCAATCACTGTAATCTCCGTAACCTCTGTGATTTTATGGGTGGTAATACGAGGAGAAAAAGCCTCTCCTCTGCATCCGGCAAGCATCTCTGCAAACTTACTGATGGTATCAAACGTCCGGTAAGGCAGCATCCCCTGCTCGTCCAAAATCTGCATGGCCAGATTGGAATTGATTAACAGCTCTTCTTTCGCTTCTTCTGCAATCCCACTGGACTGAATCAAACTGTTTACAAAGGAATTGTAGAAAATACTGTTGTCAAAAGTCTTTTCTGAACGATTATAATCAATGACGCGAATCCTATACAGCTTTTCTGCTTCTCGCAAAAACTCCTGCATACGCCCCGCATCCTCCACCAACAGCCCTACCCGAAACTGCTGATATTCTTCCGCATTTTCCTGATAACTAATATAAGAAATATTAAAGCCAAAGACCTGTATCAGTTCCAGGGCCGCATTCATTCTGCCCGGACCATCATCCTTTACATGAAACTCCACCAACACAACGTGGGATTCTGCCCCATTGTTCTGCAGATACCCGATCTTGGTCAATTGAATATCCGCCTCTTTCAGCGCAGCTTCGTCTCCATTCACATCAATAAATAAGGTGTGGGAATCCACAGCTTTATTATAGCTGACGCGGGTAATATTGATGCCCAGCAATGCAAAACACTTACTGGCCTGCAAAAAAGCACCGATATTATTGGGCATATTGGTGATATACGTTTTTCTCATACTTCCTCCGCTTTATCCTCCCTGGGGAGTTTTTTTCGGCTGACAACGATGAAACAAATGGTATGGGCAATTCCGGTAATGGCCCATGAAATGGGATAGGACAGATACAAAACCTCCAGAGACCGGAACCACTGGAATACGGTAAAAATCCACAACAGCCGGAAACCACAGGCACCCGCCAGGGATACCAGCATGGGCACAAAAGAATATCCGATTCCTCGCAGGCATCCCACCATGCAGTCCATCATACCACAAATAAAGAATGTGGTACACATGATGCTCATTCGAAGAAGACCGTATTCAATGACCACCGGATCTGTGGCATATAGTTTCAGCAGTACAGGCCCACAGGCAAAGGCCAGCAGTCCCAGACCCAAACCTACGGAACCGGTCAGAACTTCACATCGATTACGGATCTTACGGATTCTGGAATACTTCCCTGCGCCATAGTTCTGGCTGGTAAAGCACAGTGCCGCCTGATATACCGCATTCATACAAGTACCCACAAAACCTTCAATGTTGCTTGCTGCCGTATTACCGGCCATCGCCAAGTCGCCAAAGGAATTAATGGAGGACTAAATCAGTACATTGGATACATTAAAGAGCATTCCCTGCAGACCTGCGGGCAGACCTACTTTCACCATCTCAATCAGCACCTCTTTATGAAGCTTCAATCGGTGAAAATACAATCGAATGCTGCCATTGGCCCGCAGCAGACAGATCAGAACCAATACCGCCGCAATGCCCTGAGAAATCACCGTGGCCAAAGCTACACCGGCTACACCCATGTGAAATACAATCACAAAAATCAGGTTCATGACCACATTGGCCACACCCGCCAAAATCAGGAAATACATGGGACGCTTGGTGTCACCCACCGCACGCAGTACCGCACTGCCGAAGTTATACAGCATAATCACCGGTACACCGGCAAAATAGATCCGCATATACTGAGCAGCACCATCCAGTACATTTTCTGGTGTTCCCATCATAATCAATAAGGGTTCCGCCAGAAATACCCCAATAAATACCATGACCACACCACAGATCACACTGATTAGTATGGACGTATGTACCGCCTGGGATACCTTTTCATCATCTCTTGCCCCATAAAAACGGGCAACCACCACATTCGAACCCACGGACAAGCCCATCAGCAGATTCAGCAGCAGATTGGTCAGTGAACCGGTGGCACCCACCGCCGCCAAAGCTGTACTGCCCACATATTGCCCCACTACGATGATATCTGCAGCATTAAACAACAGCTGCAGCACACCGGAAAGCATTAGCGGCAGCGCAAATACAATGACTTTGCTAAATATGGGACCATGGCACATGTCCATTTCATAAGATGATGATTTTACCTTTCTTCTCATACTGTCTCCTCCATATCTACCTTAGGTATTTTTCTACTCACAATTAAAAAGCAAATAAACTGTACAAGTCCTGTCAGCGCCCAGGAAATAGGATAGGACACATACAAAATCTCCAGTGTTCTAAACTGCTGGAACACCGTAAATATCCATATCAGACGAAAACCGCAGGCACCGGCCAGGGACACCATCATGGGCAACAGAGACGAACCAATGCCTCGCAGGCATCCCACCATCACATCCAACATACCGGCAAAAAGGATAAATGCCGTGGTGAACTGCATTTTTCTAATACCATATTGGATAACAACAGGATCCGAAACATACAGCTTCAAAAGTACCGGAGCGCCCAAAGTCACAGCAACGCCCAAGACTCCGCCAATCACCGTTACCAGCATCAATCCCATATTTCGAACACGGCGAATTCTGGAATAGGTCTTGGCACCATAATTCTGACTAGTAAAACACAGAGCAGCCTGGTGAATCGCATTATTACAGATACTTACAAATCCCTCAATATTACCTCCAGCGGAATTACCCGCCATGGCCAACTCTCCGAAGGAGTTAATAGACGACTGAATCAGCACATTGGAAATATTAAAAAGCATCCCCTGCAGCCCCGCCGGCAAGCCAACTTTGGCAATTTCAACGAGTATTCCCTTATGAATTTTTAATTGCTGCAAGTGAAGACGGATACAGCTATGACTGCGCAGCAAACACATCACTACCAGCCCTGCCGAAATCACCTGGGACAAAATCGTAGCCAATGCCACACCCGCAACGCCCATATGAAATACCATTTCTATTATTATATT
>JAFUJY010000085.1 GCA_017467985.1 Bacillota bacterium | reverse complement strand
GTTGTCATACCAGGAAACAACCTGAACCTGAGTGGTTCCGTTGTCCAGCGGCAGAACCATGGTCTGTGTAGCATCGAACAGAGAACCATACTTCATACCAACGATATCGCTGGAAACGATCTCATCGGTGTTGTAGCCGAAGGACTCGTTGGAAGCAGCCTTCATGGCATCGTTGATCTGTTCCTTGGTCACATTGCCTTCCACAACAGCGGTAAGGATGGTGGTGGAACCGGTCGGGGTCGGAACACGCTGAGCAGCGCCGATGAGCTTGCCGTTCAGTTCCGGAATAACCAGACCGATAGCCTTAGCAGCACCGGTGGAGTTGGGAACGATGTTCTGAGCACCAGCACGAGCACGACGCAGGTCACCCTTTCTCTGAGGACCATCCAGGATCATCTGGTCACCAGTGTAAGCATGTACAGTGGTCATGATACCAGACTGGATAGGAGCGTACTCATTCAGAGCCTTAGCCATGGGAGCCAGACAGTTGGTGGTACAAGAAGCAGCAGAGATGATCTGATCTTCGGTGGTCAGAGTATCATGGTTAACATTGAATACGATAGTCTTCAGATCGTTACCAGCGGGAGCAGAGATGATAACCTTCTTAGCACCAGCTACGATATGAGCCATGGACTTTTCCTTAGAGGTGTAGAAACCGGTACACTCCAGAACTACATCAACATCCAGAGCGCCCCAAGGACAATCCTTAGCATCCTTGCAAGCATAGATCTTGATTTCCTTACCATCAACAATGATGGAATCCTCAGTAGCTTCTACAGTATGCTTACCTTCACCCAGCTTACCAATAAAAGAACCCTGAGCGGTGTCATACTTCAGCAGATGAGCCAGCATCTTGGGGCTGGTCAGATCGTTAATAGCAACTACTTCATAACCTTCTGCGTCAAACATCTGACGGAAAGCCAGACGGCCGATACGGCCAAAACCGTTAATCGCAACTTTAACAGACATTTTGATATCCTCCATAATAGATAATCTTGATTTGATTTTTACAAACCACTATTATTGTACAACAAAATTGCAAAAGATACAAGAGGGGATTGTGAAAAATTTCGCAGAACTTTGCAAAATAAATTGTCTATCTTGACATATTCTGCCTTTTCGGCTATATTGTAAGTATCAAATACAGGAGGTTTTGCCATGAACACCAACATTTTTCGAAGCATGTCCTACGGCGTTTATATCGTGACCACTTTAGATGGTAGGCGTCCCACCGGCTGTGTAGCCAACAGCGTGATGCAGATCACCTCTTCCCCTGCCACCGTAGCCGTAAGTATGAATCATGATAACTACACCCACCAGTGCATTTCCAAAACCGGATACTTTGCAGTATCGATTTTGTCTGAGCAGTCTGCTCCCCAGCTCATCGGAACCTTTGGTTTCCAATCCGGAAAGGACACGGATAAGTTTGCCGGTGTTGAATACCAGACTGTAGAAGGTATGCCTGTGATCTCCGATTCCTGCGGCTACCTGGTGTGCCGTGTGATTGATACAATGGATACTTCCACTCATACTGTTTTCCTAGGTGAGGTGGTTGAGGCAGATGTGTTCTCCACTGCTCCTGCCATGACTTATGCCTATTATCATCAGGTCATCAAGGGCAAGAGTCCCAAGAATGCTCCTACATACATTGAAGAAAAGCCGGAACCCGTTGCTGCGAAATACGTATGTGAGATCTGCGGTTACGAGCATGTGGCAGAGAGTCTGCCGGAGGATTTTCGCTGTCCCATCTGTGGAGTAGACGCCTCGTTGTTTAAGAAAGCTGAATAACACTAATATTTTAATGCCCGGCTCATTTACAGGAGCCGGGCATTACTATAGCATTCAAGGCTGTTTCTACTGCATCGCAGTACCCTTTGGACATGTTTCTATGGCGCCGCAGTACACTTTTGGCGTTTCTCTATGTAATTTCAGTATATTTTCTGCAATTTCGTATGCAGCTTAGCTTCTCCACTTCATAAATTTTTCTGAAGGCTCTGCAATCGGCTCTTCCGGCAGGTACTCCCCTGCCAGTTCCAATGAGGTGATGACGTTCAAGCACCACTGGGCGGTGGTATTGGTGGATACTGTGGGCTTTTCCATAATTTTGCCGATAACATACTGCACCTGTCGCTGCGGCTCCGGCTTTTTGAGCAGCTCCGCAAATAAACATTCCCACACATCCCGGCCCAGCCGGGCATGTTTTTGCTCCCGCGCTGCGTAGGCTGCCATAGCTGCTGCGGTCATGGGCAGTCCCCAGCCTTTTGAGGCCACCCTTTCGTTGGATGCTGCCAGCTTTTCTTCCGGAGTCATAAAATAAAACGCTCCGTACTCTGACATCATCCTGCGCCATGCAGGATCCTCCAGCATGTCTTCCAGTTCAAAATACAACTGGGGTTCTCCCATACACAAGGCTAAGTGGGACCCGCCGGTACTGGTCTCCCCAATATAAAACATTTCGCCGGTATCCGGGTCATAGCCAAAATCAGATCCGGATACAAACTGATAAGGAGCCGCAGCAATGCCCGCAATTCCCTGCAGCATCTTGTCCCGATAGGATGCATCCTGAAAACGCTCCCAGCGGGTCATCCAGTTGCCGCAGTAAGAAGACCAGTCCGGACCGGTACGGGCGTGGGTAGGATAGGGTTCACTGCCATCCATGGTATAAAAATTACGCAGAGGATCTGCAGACTTTGTGGTCAAGTCTGCGTCCTTTACTTCATCCATGATGTCGCCGGTTCGTTCATCACCGGTAAGATAATAATAAAAACGGTGATGGGCCGCCATGGAAACTCGAGCCTCCTTCGCTGAACCACCATAATGTTTCACGCTGTGACGGGCACCCAATCCCGCAAAGGGACCCATATGATGCAAATCTACTTCCGCGCAGTGCCGGCACATGGCCTCTGCCATGGTAAATACATCCTCCCGGCCGCTGCGTAAAAACATATACCACAGCCACATGGTGGGTACCAGCTCGGTATTCTGCCAAGCCCAGCCCCCCAAGTCATAACGCCACTCATGACGCTGCTTGTCATAACTGTGCATAAAATCCCCGTAATTCCACAGGCCGTACCATTTGCGCTGCTCCACTTCCCGCTGGTAAAAAGCAAACTGCTCTTCCAACCTATCCTCTAAAAATACCTGGGCCGGCGTATCATAACGGGGCAGCGACCAGGTACCAAATGCTCTGGCATCATGATAATATGCAGGCATTGCTGCCAGCAGTGCAGGCTTTTGGGTGTTCAGCACCCATTTGTTCAACTGGTCATCCATCGGCGACGGACCTTCATATATGTTCAAATGGATCTCATTCGTTTGGCCGATACCGGAAGGCATGCCCAGCTCCGGTTCTTCCTGACCATAATAGGCTTCAAAACAACGCCGATTGGTATAGGGACGCAGATCCATACTGGGTGCATCCTCCGGCCAGATCCACACCTTCAGCTGAGCCGTGTCTCCCAGCATATTGGTCACTTCCAGCGCCGACGGATATTTCTGCCAAAAATCCCGCAGGCTTACACTCAGTCCTGCCGCCGCCAAAATGCCGGCAGCACGATGACCGTGGGGGCCCTCCACATCGGAACACTCTGCCTCCCCGGTATTTTTCAAAATTTTATAATGCTCCGAAGAATCCTGCACCATCTTCCAAGAGTCCCACCAAGTCATGGTATTCATCAATTGGGATACTTCTGCATTGTCCTCCAGGGACAGTTCTTCTCCCTGAATCTGTCTGGCATACCATTCATCCGGCAAGTGGGGCCGCCAGGTATTGAGCAGCACACAGCTTTCCTTCAAATACCCTCCATCCCCGCCCATACGCACATGACGGTTATAAATCGGCCCGGAAATGGGCGCCTCAAATACCAGCCCCAATGACTGAATCCGCTGGGTATAAGGGTTCAGATCATGTAAAAACGTATGCACAATACGGATATCCGGCTCATCATAATGGATGTAATACCGGAGAATAAAGGGTAAACTGCCGTTATGACTGCCTTTCACCTTTACTACAGCCCGCAAAGGACCCCTTTCTTCTATTATAATCTCCTCTGCCAGAGACTTATACTGGGTTCCACTGATTTTAGCAATCAACTCCCCGCCAATGCATCGAACTTTACCCTTCCAATACACTTGGGGAACCGCTCCTGCAAAACGCACTTCCAACCTGCCGGCATATATCGTTTGTCCATCCACCCGGATTCCCCCGGCATTTTCCTCGCCCTTTTTCAGCACAAACTCCGTCCCCATGGCACAAGCAGTATGCAAGGTCCATTTCACAGAGCCATCCGGCCAGTAGGCTCTGGCACGGCTTTGTACCGGGGACACCTCTCCCCGCTCATTTTCCAGTACGAATGAATCTTCGGGACGGATCTCTCCCTTTTTCCAAGGCAGGCCCCAGGTGACATATCCTGAGGCCTTTCGATTTTCTAAAAAATGTAATTTTACCATTACTTTCTCCAATTCAAGAATTTATCCACCGGCTCTGTAATCGGTTCTTCCGGCAAATATTCCTCTGCCAGATCCAGTGCTGTGATCAGATTTAAGCTCCACTGGGCATAGTCCTTGGTATTTGCACCAGGACGCTCTGTCACTTGACCGAACATATACTGTCCGTCAGATGTCAGGGCATCTTTATACATTGCCGTAAAGAAGCATTCCCACACTTCCCGGCCCAGCTTGGCATCTTGATTGGCATTGGCTGCATATGCCACGATTGCGGTGGCATACAACGGTTCTGCCCATCCTTTGCCCGCAACCGCCTCATTGGATGCTGCCAGCTTTTCTTCCGGTGTTTTGAAGAAGAAATCGCCATATTGGGCCATCATTTCCCGCCAGGTGGGATGATCCAGCACATCTTCCATTTCAAAATACAACTGAGGCTCACCCATACACAATGCCAGCACCGTACTGCCACTGCTGTGCTCTCCGATATATGTCATTTTTCCGGTGTGAGGATCATAGCCAAAATCAATACCGGATACGAATCGATAGGGGGCCGCCTCTATGCCAGCTAACCCTTTATAGATCTTCTCCTTATAATGCTGGTCCTCATAATGCTCCCACTGATACAGCCAGTTGCTGCAGAAGGAAGACCAGTCC
>JAFUJY010000084.1 GCA_017467985.1 Bacillota bacterium | reverse complement strand
GCATAGTGACGATACTTCATACCCGGAGCCTTGGGCGCCACATTGGCTGCCACTCCCAAACCAGGGTCCATCACCACATCCGGAATCACTTCCCGCAGAGCCTCTAACGTCAGCCCACCGGGACGCAGTACCATGGGCGGTTCCACCGTCATATCCACGATGGTGGATTCCAAGCCCACACCACAAGCACCACCATCTAAAATCAACGGAATACGGCCATTTAAGTCTTCATACACATGGGCCGCTGTGGTAGGACTGGGACGACCAGAGGTATTGGCACTGGGGGCGGCCACCGGGAGCTGGGCATCCTCCATCATTTTCAATGCCACCGGATGGGCCGGCATGCGTACTGCCACCGTGGGCAGACGAAAAATCTCTGAAAGCCCCTCCGCCTTTTCTAAAATCAAAGTCATGGGACCGGGCCAGAAACGATCCATCAGACGCTGGGCATCTTCAGAAACATTTTTGGCCACCAGACTCAAATCGTATCCCGGATAGATGTGTATAATCAACGGATTATCCGAAGGACGGCCCTTGGCTTCGTATATTCCCTTTAGTGCTTTATCCGAACCGATCCAGCCACCCAGACCATATACTGTCTCCGTGGGAAATGCCACGTTTTCACCGGCCTTCAGCAGACGAGCTGCTTCCTCATAACCAAATTGAGCTTCTTTAGGATCCTCCATGGGTATCCACTGTGTTTCCATGCTCTTCCTCCTCAAAATACGCATTGATGCCGGAGTATATGCTCCAGGCAATCTTCTTTTGATACGTTTCATCATTCAAACGGGCTTCTTCTGCTGTGTTGGTCAAAAAACCACACTCCACCAGAACCGCCGTTTTTTCGCTTTGCTTCAAAATATAATAGTCGCCATTGGCTTTACACTGCCGTTTTCCGCCGGTAAAGATATTCAGCTGTTCCTGAATCAACAATGCCAATTGTTGCCCCTCATCGTTGGCCTCCCAATAAAACACCTGGGGACCCCAATACTTCCCATCCGGAAAACTATTTTGGTGAATGCTGATGACCAGGTCCGGATCATACTGACGGATCATCTCTCCCCGCAGCTGCATGTCTTCTTTTTTGGTGGCTGTCTCGCTCTTCTTTAGCATCTCATCCTCTGTACGGGTCATCAACACCGAAGCTCCGCCCATTTCCAAATAAGCCTGCAATTGCTTGGCTATGATCAGATTCAGATCCTTTTCATCCTTCATGGTACCGGTTTTTCCCGGGTCCGCTCCCCCATGGCCTGCATCGATCAAAATCACCTTACCATTAACAGGCAGGGCCTTTGCCGCAGCCCAATACTGCTCTGCAAAACTTTGGCCCCCCGCCGTCGCCAATACCAAATACACCAATCCAACAATGACTAGATTTTTAATTTTCATATACTGTCCTGTGTTTTTTGACAGTATATGCACTTTTTATACCAGATATTCCTTTACCATACTCTTAAACTGCTTAGGAGAACGCACCTTCAGATATGTGCCATTTTCCAGGTAGTCTTCTTCCAAAATCTTGGCATTCTGACGCAGCAGACTTACAAAACGGCCTTCAGTATAAGGGATGCAAACTGCATACTCCTCTTCCCGCTCATCCAGCATACGATCCAGTTCTTCCAACACTCGATTACGGTCTACTTCATTGAAGGCCGAAATCTTCAGCTGTTTACGGCCCTCCTGGGGGAAGATGATCACTTTCTTCATCACATCTAACTTATCCTGCTTATTCATCAGTACCAAAATGGGCTTATCCGCAGCACCCAAAGACTCCATGGCTTCCATGGTAACTCTCATTTCCAACACAGCCTTTTCGTCCGAAGAATCCACCACATGCAGCAGAATATCTGCATATTTTACTTCTTCCAAAGTGGCCCGGAATGCCTTAACCAAGTGATGGGGCAGCTTATGGATGAATCCTACCGTATCCGAGAACAAAACCTCCCGTCCACTGGGCAGTGTCGCCTTACGGGTCGTGGTCTCCAAGGTCGCAAATAATTTATCCTCTTCCAATACGCCGGACTGGGTCAAACGATTAAACAGCGTGGATTTTCCTGCATTCGTGTAACCCACCAACGCAATCACCGGTGCCTGATTCTTCACCCGCCGGCTTCTGGCCACCTCCCGCTGACTTTCCAGATCCTTCAGCTGACGATTCAGCACATCAATACGCTGGCGAATATAACGGCGGTCCAGTTCCAGTTTGGTTTCACCGGCACCACGGGAGTGATTACCGCCTCCCACTGAACCACCCTGTCGGGACAACTCCGTACCCAGGCCGGTCAAACGAGTCAGTCGATAATTCAGCTGGGCCAGTTCTACCTGCATCTGACCTTCTTTGGTGGTTGCTCTCTGGGAAAAAATATCCAAAATCAACAGGGTACGGTCAATAACCTTACAGCCCAAAGCCTCGGTCAAATTACGCAGTTGGGCGGGTGTCAGCTCATCATCGGTTATCACCCCATTAGCCCCTGTCAATTCCACCGCAGCTTTTAACTCTTCAAT
>JAFUJY010000083.1 GCA_017467985.1 Bacillota bacterium | reverse complement strand
GATGATAAATCGTACCCTCGTAACGATACAAGTTTCTGAAAGGCTCAAAACTGCCAGTGGTCACCGTACTTCTGGCATAGAGGATCCCTGTATTCTCCCTGATCAGCTTGGCCACACGCTCATCATTATTCACACCACCGCCGGGATAGGCCATGCCCACCACTTCGTAGCCCACCAACTCCGACAAATTCAACCGATCTTGCTCTACCTGACGGATCACTTCTGCATCCTCCGTCTTGGGCAAGCTAGGATGGGTCAGCGTATGGGCAGCCACCTCGTGCCCTGCATACACATATTTCACATCTTCCGCCTTCACCTTAATGTGATCCACATGCACACCCTCACGAATCAGATAGTTCTCCGTTCCCAACAGCTCTGAATTCAGGTTAAACGTCCCCTTCAGACCATACTTATTAAAAATCTCAATCAGTCGCTTATCCTGCAGCACCGCATCATCATAGCTAAATGTAAGAGCCTTTAATTTCCCGTCAAACATGTTTTTTCATCCTTTCTTTTTATCCGCCGCATTGAGAATCTGCAGCAAAATCAGACCCACCACAAAGGTAATTGTTCCTATTATAATATATGCACTGACCTCTTCGTGGAAGAACAAAATTCCCCACAAAATTGCAAAAATCGCCATGGTACTTTGAATAATCGGCACCATATAAAAAGGTACCAGCGGAATGGCCTTGGCATTTAAATAATATGAAAATCCCGTAATAAATCCAAACAGCAATATTGCCAGAATACAGGCTACATTGGGCTGGATCCCACTGGTCACCACATCCCCCACAGAGGGCATAATGATCGTACTGGCCATTATGGCTGCGATCCCACAGGTCACCATATTGCTGTCGATGGCATCCATGCGGTCTCCGATCATCTTCTGGGACAATACATGGCATCCGGCCAATGTTCCTGAAATCCAGAACAGACCCGTCAGAACAATGTTTTCTCCCAGAAAAATATCCAGCGGACGACCATTCCAAGAAATGCACAACACACCGCCCACGCACATCAGCATGCAGATCAGTTTCTTCACTGACATCTTTTCCTTAAACAGTATGATGCTGGCCAATGTCAAAAAGACTGTCTGGGCCGGTTGGGTCACAATATTACCATAGGACATGCCCCGGGCGATCGCATAATTCTCTGACAGATATGCCAGCCATTTGGCTGCAGCACCAAAGATTACCCAGCCCCATACCTGCTTAAAACCACCCTTATAGGGCTGGCGCTTTACGGTTTTTAACACCAACAATACCACGACCGCTACCGCAAAGCGGAAAAATGTAATGTAACTTGCGTCAAAATAGGGACTGATCAATTTTACGCATGTCCCGCCAAAACTAAATAATAAGGCTATACACAGCAAATAAATGTAACCCATGATTCTTACCTCTGCTCCAAATATAACTCTTCAATGGCCTCCAGCGCATTGGCCGGCGCCCACAAATTATAGCTAAACCAGGTACTGGACAGACTTCCATCGCTATAATGCTCCGACAGCAAACCATCGCTGGGGCACCACCGCTCCGACATCATACCATACCAACCATAACCGTTCTTCTCCGGATATCGCTCCAGATTCTGCATGGCCCAAGCAATGGAATCTTCCGCTCGCGCCTGATGATAAACATCACCACTCACCCTGGCAAGATACCGCAGATCCGAATCCACAATCAGCCCCATGGGGTGAATATGCGGATTCGAAACGGATGTCACCGCACCACCACAGGAGTTCCATTCCCCATCATTTAGCGGAGGACACTCCGGCCGCGCCTTGTAACTGTACCGCCACAGATACTCATACTCCGCGCCATCCTTCAGATACTGTAAAAATACTTCTTCACCTGTATATTCATAGACCAGCCGGCTTCCCCGGATAAAGGCCAAATTTCCTTCTTCATCCACCGCCTGACGGGTATCCATAGGCGTACCATAACAGTTCAGGGCCGCCACATACTGATGATAATAGCGCAAAGCCTTCTTGGCGCTCTCCAGATACTTCTCCTCACCACACAGCTTCCACAAATATACCGCTGCCGGCGCAAACCAACACCCCGCAAAACCATTCCATTCAATAACCTTGCGTTCTTCAGCGCTATAGCCAAAGCCAAAAGCTCCATCTTCTCGCTGCAGAGCAATCAACTCATCCAACACTTCTTTACTGCGCCTAATCCAAAACTCCGGCGCATCCTTTCCCATAAGAAGGGCCGATTTTAAGATATAATGCAAAGCCGTACCCATCATATAGGCGCTATGCCCCGTGGGCAGGCTCAACCAACCGCCGTTGGGGTCATCCCCCTCATGACGAGGCTGTGTATAATTGTACAGCAGGCCTACTTTTTCATTATAAGCCTTTAGGATATGATCAATCATATCCTCACCACAGCGGGCCTGTTCAAAAGTATCCGCCTGAATGGCTCCTTTAATCTTCCGGGCCAACACCAGCGGATACGCCAGCACACCGCCGCCGCACCAACCAATATCACACACCAGTCGCCAAGGCTTCATCACCGGATTCTCCGGAATCCGACAATTCATATTGGTGTATTCCTTCGCCTCATTGTCCCAATTTTTCTTGGTAAAGCTGTCAATCATCCCTCGAATAGCCGTCAAATAATCCTTTTCATGTCGGGCACGCTCATGCCGCTTGGGATACTCTGCCCTGATCATCTCATGAAGTACAGTCCGTCCCTCACCCTCCAGCAAATAGATTGTACCCTTACAGCTGGCTTTACAGGCCAGTTCCTGCGTGGAGGGAATTGGCTTTTTCTTACCTAAATATGTAACCGGATCATTCACATAACCCAAACTCACACCGCACACATCCGGCAGCTGGGCAAACACGCCGTTATGAATAAACGATACTTCTTTTCGCCCCTCATCCAGACGAATGCCTCTAGCCACATCATCACTGTAAGGATCAATGGCAATACCGATCGCCCCGCCCGTAAAAGTCAGCGCCGACAAAGGCGTAGCCGCCCGGTCTGCCCGGAACTCCCATCGAGATGCTGTGAAAGGATCCCCTTCCTCATGCTCTGCCAAAAAAGGCAGCTCTCCAGGCACACAGCCCTTCTTATTATTATCACCATAAATATTACAAGGAATCACATGATAATAGTTTTCCCGCCCAGGAACACTCAAAAACATCCGCAGCTGTGTAGGATAGGGCGCGTCCATACTTAAAACATAATCTGCGCCCTGCTTCTGAGACGTTAATACGCATTCATATATCGCCCCATCTTGCTCATAACGCATACCATTCCGGTCCGTAGCCTCATCCGGAATCTGTATCCACTCACCATCTCGACTATATGAAAACGAAATCTTTACTCCTTCTAACATGATAATGCCCCCAAAATCTCTTTTTGTTTTATTGTAACATAATCTAGACTAAAGTCAATTCGTTTAAAACAAAAAAAGCCAGTTTTCACTGACTTATAATTTAAAATGAAAAACCGGCAACCTCCTACTCTCCCAGGCGGTCCCCCGCCAAGTACCATCGGCCGCTTGTGGCTTAACCTTCGTGTTCGGGATGGGCACGGGTGTTTCCCACAAGCGCATCGTCACCGGTCAACTCCCCGAGTTGGGCTCGAACCAACAACCCTCCGGTTAACAGCCGGATGCTCTGCCATTGAGCTATCGAGGAAAAAAGTTCAACTTCGTTGAACTTTGCGAGAATCTACTCCGTAGATTCTCGGGGCTTGTTTCGTTCAACTTACCTGAACCCTCAAAATTGCACATTCAACCAAGATTAGCCTTACACTACATTCAAACTTGCTGCCTTGCAGCAACGTTTTTACTTCGATCTTCCATTCGTTTGCGTTTTCCACTTCTATCTTCTTTGCTTGTCGTTGAAACTTCTTTGCTTCAACTTTGATCAAGCCCTCGACCTATTAGTACCGGTCAGCTACACATATCTCTATGCTTCCACCTCCGGCCTATCTCCTCGTCGTCTTCGAGGGGTCTTACTCCTTGCGGATGGGATATCTCTTCTTGAGGGAGGCTTCACGCTTAGATGCCTTCAGCGTTTATCCCTTCCAGACTTAGCTACTCTGCCATGCACTTGGTATGCAACAGATACACCAGCGGTCTGTCCATTCCGGTCCTCTCGTACTAAGAACAGCTCCTCTCAAAT
>JAFUJY010000082.1 GCA_017467985.1 Bacillota bacterium | reverse complement strand
TACAGATAGGAGAAAGTGTGATATAATATAAAAAACTATGTATTCAGGAGGTATTCTTATGAATCACGAAAAGTTCCATTATCAGTCTATTCAAGATGTGCAGAATAAGATGCAGGAGCTGGGTGTCAGCTTCCCTCTTTCCGATAATATTGGCATTCTGGGTGAGAAGTTAGAAGTGGCCGGTCATACCATTGCCAACCGTATTGCCATTCAGCCCATGGAGGGTGCGGATTCCACCCCCGACGGGCGTCCCAGCGAGTATACCAAGAAGCGTTATCAGCGTTTTGCCCAGAGCGGTGCAGGTTTGATTTGGCTGGAAGCAGTAGCAATTGTAGAAGAAGGCCGTGCTACTCCCGGTCAGTTGAATATTACTCCTGATACGATGGATGACTTGAAGCGTATGCTGGAGGATATCCGTGAGACTGCTCAGAAGACCAACGGCATCAATCCGGTGATCATTATGCAGGCCACCCACTCCGGACGCTATTCCAAGCCCCATGGTTATCCGGAACCCATCATCGCTTATAACAATCCTTTGTTTGAAAAGGATAATCCCATTGCGGCAGAACGTATTATTACGGATGATCATTTAAAGGAACTGGAAGAGCTGTATGGTAAGGTTACCCAGATGGCTCAGGAGATTGGGTTTGATGGTATTGATGTAAAGTGCTGCCACCGTTATCTGAACTGTGAGCTGCTGTCTGCATATACCCGTCCCGGTCAGTATGGTGGTTCTTTCGAAAATCGTACCCGATTCTTCCGCAATTCCTTTGCCAATGCTAAGGCTGCGGCCAAGGATAACTTTATTGTAACCAGCCGCATGAACCTGTACGACGGTTTCCCCTATCCCTATGGTTGGGGTGTTACAGAAGGAAACGGTATTGTGCCGGATATGACTGAACCTAAGAAGCTGGTGGGTATGTTAAAGGATCTGGGCATGGAAATGCTGGATATTACCATTGGTAATCCGTATGTGAATCCCCATGTAAACCGTCCTTATGATAATGGTGGTTATGTTCCGCCGGAACATCCCTTTGAGGGCGTTGCCCGTATGTATAACTGCACCAAGCAGATTGCAGAGGCATATCCTGATCTGAAGATCATTTCTTCCGGTCCCACATATCTGCGTCAGTTTGCCGGCAATCTGGCAGCAGGTGCTGTGGAACAGAAGTACTGTTCCATGGTGGGCTTTGGTCGTGAAAGCTTTGCGTATCCCCAATTTGTACAGGATCTGCTGCAGAAGGGGGAGATGGATCCGAAGAAAGTTTGTATTACCTGTGGAAAGTGTGCAGAACTGCTGCGTGGCTGCATTCCGGCAGGTTGTGTAATTCGTAATCCTGAGTACGCTGCCATTTACCAGAAAAATATTCTGAAAAAGTGAGGACTCAAGCCATGGCAAAGAAAGTTGCATTAGTTACCGGTTCTGCTCGGGGTATCGGTCAGGGGATTGCCCGAGAATTGGCAGGGGAATATCAGTTGATTATTTCTGCCACTCGGGATGAAGTGGAGATTCCTGAGGACTTAAAAGACAATGCGGTGTATATTCGCTGCAATATTGCAGAGAGTGCTGAGCGTGAGCGGATTTTTAAGGAAATCGATGCTCGTTTTGGCCGTCTGGACCTGTTGGTCAATAATGCGGGCGTGGCACCGCTGGTGCGGGAGGATATCCTGCAGGCTACGGAAGAGAGCTTTGACCGCGTGCTGGGCATTAACTTAAAGGGAACATATTTCATGTGCCAGCATGGTGCGAATTACATGCTGCAGTGCAAGGAAAAGGGGCTGGAGGATTATAATCCTCGTATTGTGAATATTTCTTCCATGTCTTCCTTTACATCTTCCACTGCCCGGGGTGAATATTGTATTTCCAAGGCTGGGATTTCCATGGTAACCAAGCTGTTTGCGGATCGCCTGGCAGAGTATGATATTCCTGTGTTTGAAGTGCAGCCGGGCATCATTGACACGGACATTACCGCTGGTGTTATGGATAAGTATCAAAAGCTGATTGATGGAGGGTTGACCCCCACCAAGCGTTTTGGTTATCCTGCGGATATTGGTCGTGCAGTGGCGGCGCTGGCATCCGGAGCCTTTGATTTTTGTACCGGACAAGTGATCCATGCCGATGGCGGATTCCACTTGCGAAGACTATAAGTATTGTGACCTTCGCCGCCTGAGGGCGGCGATTTTCATACAATTCGAAAGAGAGATTGGTTAAATGAGTATTTTGAATGTTGAGCATCTATCCCATGGCTTTGGAGATAGAGAGATTTTTGCGGATGTATCTTTTCGACTGTTGAAGGGTGAGCATATTGGTTTGATTGGTGCCAATGGTGAGGGTAAGTCTACTTTTATGAGTGTGATTACCGGTCAGATGCTGCCGGATGCGGGTAAGGTGGAGTGGTCTAAAAATGTGAAGGTTGGGTATCTGGACCAGCATGCGGTGCTGGAAGCGGGCATGACCATCGGCGATGTGCTGCGCAGCGCCTTTGCCTCTTTGTTTGAAATGGAAGAGCGCATGAATGTGATTTGCGACAGAATGGGCAGTGGCGAAATGTCTGATGACGAAATGAATGATGCCATGGAAGAGATGGGCGTGATTCAGGATTTGCTGATGGCCCACGACTTTTACATGATTGATTCTAAAGTGGAAGAAATTGCCCGGGCTTTCGAATTGAATGACTTAGGTCTGGACCGGGATGTAACTGAACTTTCCGGTGGTCAGCGTACCAAGATTCTGCTGGCTAAGCTGTTGCTGGAGAAGCCGGAGATTTTGTTGCTGGACGAGCCTACCAATTATTTGGATACCCAGCACATCGAGTGGTTGAAACGCTACCTCCAGGAATATGAAAATGCCTTTATCCTGATTTCCCATGACATTCCCTTCTTGAATAGTGTAATCAATATTATTTATCATGTGGAAAATAAGCATATTGACCGTTATCCCGGAGATTATGAACATTTCCAGGAGGTATATGCGGCGAAAAAGGCGCAGCTGGAGGCGGCCTACAAGCGTCAGCAGCAGGAGATTGCAGAACTGGAAGATTTTGTTGCCCGTAACAAGGCCCGCGTATCTACTCGAAATATGGCCATGTCCCGTCAGAAGAAGTTGGATAAAATGGAAATGATCGAGTTGGCTGCAGAAAAGCCGAAGCCGGAGTTTCATTTTAAGGCTGCTCGAGCTTCCGGTAAGCTGATTTTTGAGACGAAGGACTTGGTGATTGGTTACGACGAAGCGTTGTCCCGTCCTATTAACTTAACTATGGAGCGGGGGGACTTTGTGGTGCTGAAAGGTGCCAACGGTATTGGTAAAACCACATTGCTGCGTAGTATTTTGGGAGAGATTCCGGTGCTGGGTGGTTCTGTGGAACTGGGTGATTATTTGTATACCGGTTATTTTCAGCAGGAAATCGATCCGAGCAATAATACTTGTATTGAGGAGCTGTGGCAGGATTTTCCCAATCTGAGCCAGTACGAAGTACGTGCTGCACTGGCAAAGTGCGGTTTGACCACCAAGAATATTGAAAGTTTGGTGCGGGTGCTCAGCGGTGGTGAGCAGGCAAAACTGCGTCTGTGCAAGCTGATTAACCGGGAAAGCAATATTTTGTTCCTGGACGAGCCTACCAATCATTTGGACGTGGATGCCAAGGATGAACTGCGCCGGGCGTTGACTGAGTATAAAGGAAGTATTTTGTTGATTTGCCATGAGCCGGAGTTTTACGAAGGTCTGGCCACAAGAGTGATTGATTGCAGCGAGTGGTCTTTAAAAGTCTAAAAGGGGTGCAGACATGATCGGATATAGTCAAGAATGGATGCAGGAAAAAGATGATATTATAATGGAAGAAATGAAGAAACGTATTCCGGAGGTGGCAATGGATGCCAATCGACCGAAATATCACATCGTTTCACCGGCTAGCAGCTTGATTGATACATGGGGTGGTTTTTACCATAAAGGTTATTATCATATGTTTTATGATATCAACGCAGATTTTGATCCTGGTCGATATGGCGGTTATTTTGGCCATGTCCGTTCAAAAGATCTGCTGCATTGGGAACATCTTCCGTTAGCATTGGCTCCTGAAAAAGAAAAGGATGAGCTGCAGCTGAATGATGGCTGTATTGCCCTGGACGGTGCGGGGCGTCCCATCATGTATTATACTTCTGTATTTTTTGATCCGAAGCGTCATCGGGAACAAGTGGCGGTGCGTGGGGATGATGATTTGATTCGTTGGGAGCGCTTGGATGATGTCCCCCGGATTACCATGGAAAATCATGGAGGACCCTGGTATCATCCCGGGTGGAGTGATCCGGTGATCTTTAGAGAGGGTGGCCGTACATTTATGATTATTTCGAAATGTGTT
>JAFUJY010000081.1 GCA_017467985.1 Bacillota bacterium | reverse complement strand
GATGTTGGCATATGAACTGCCGGAAGAGACGATTGTGTTCCGTGCGAAGTGGGCGGGCGATGATGCGGATTTTAGCTCTAACGTTGACTTTGATTTGAGGAATGGTCATTCTACCATCACAGTTGAGAATGAAAGCTGGGAGACCGATTGGTTTGGCAGCAATTGCTATGAGAGAGGTACTATTCAAGAAGAGATGGGCATTGTGAGCATGTCCGATCCTGTTAAGGATGGAGATACCTTTGAAGGATGGCTAATGCATTTCCCGGAGACCATGGAAGTTGACGAGACTTTGTACACAACCGCAGAGGTGCTGGCTATGCAGGTTCCTGCCGAGAATGTGGTATTTTGGGCGAAGTGGGCTAGTGTGTCCATGGACGAATATCTCGGTGGCGGCAGTGAAGAGATTCCTGAAGGCATGGTAGAAATTATCATCGAAGGTAATGGCGGCGAGATGGACGTAGATGGTACAACTGCCGGTGATGTGAGCGGTTGGTTCCCCATTGGTTCTACCATGACAGATGAAGGTTTGGTAGTGACCGATCCCGTATATTGGGATCCTACCCGTGCTTTTGAAGGCTGGGAGATCTACACCTGGCAGACCATAATTGATGAAGAAGGCAATAGTTGGGAAGATTTGCTGCCGCTGGACGGTGCTGCACTCCTGACAACGACTGAGATGTTGGCATATGAACTGCCGGATGAGACGATTGTATTCCGTGCGAAGTGGGCCGGCGATGATGCAGATTACGGCTCTAATGTATTTTTTGACATGTTGGGCGGCGAAGTGACACTGGAGACTTCTGATGGCAGCGGCACAACGAATGGCATGGAAGGTTTCTTCTTTATGAATGGCACACTCCAGGATCTGATGGGTATCGTATCTATGACTGATCCGGTGATGGAGGGTGCGAATTTTGAAGGCTGGCTGGTCATTTGGGTACTGGAGAATGGTATGACATTTGAGTATGATGCCGAAGGAAATGCTGTACTGCTCACCACCAGTGAAGTTTTAGCTATGGATATACCGGCAGATGATGTTGTTTTTGCTGCAAAGTGGGATATTTACTCCTTGGATGATTATCTGGACAATGGTGATTCTTCTGGAGAGGGTTATGTTGAAATTGATGCCCATGACGGTAAGTTTATCGTGGATGGCGAGGAGTATGAGATTTACGCCAATTGGATTGAAACCGGAACTACCCTGGCGGATGCAGGCGTTGAACTGACTGATCTGACTTATTGGGATGGACAGCGTGCATTTGAAGGCTGGCAGCTTTACAAGTGGGTAGAAGTGACCGGCGAAGACGGCCAGGTTTGGTATGATTTGCTTCCGGTTGAGGATGCTAAGCTTCTGACCACCGAGGAGATACTGAACTATGAAACTCCTGAGGAGGAAATCGTTTTCCGTGCAGTTTGGGAAGGTGATGACGCTGACTATACTTCTATCGTAGAAGTTGATGGTCTGGACGGTATTTTCTCAATCACCGTTGAGGAGGATACTTTTGAGATCGGAAGCTGGATCGGTGGAGAACTGCCTGAAAATGGTAAGACCATCGGTGAAAACTTTGGTATCGACGGACTGGGTGATCCGGTTCTGGAAGGTGACACCTTTGAAGGCTGGCTGGCATTTATCATTGATGAGAATGAACTTCTGTCCTTGGAAAGAGATGCTGATAGTGAAGTGAAGTTCTATACCAGCGAAGAGATCATCAAGAAGGTTGTTCCTGAAGACGGTATCGTATTCGCAGCCAAGTGGAAGAGCATCGACCTGAGTTTCTATCTGGATCTGGAAAGTAAGATTGAGACTGACGTTGAAGATCTGCCCGTAATTGATCCTGAGAAGCCGGTGGAAGATGTGACTGTGGGTGTAGATGCTGAAAAGACCGAAGAGACTCTGGGTCAGACCGCAGCAGGCGTAGTAGATACGGTTGTTGCCGGTGACGAAAAGGAGATCGAAGCTCTGAAGAAGGTTGTAACTGAAGAAGTGATCGATGTAATCGTAGATGCATTGGAGAAGGGCGCTGATGTGAAGGTAACCACCAGTGTTCAGGTGAAGCCTCTGGATGAGGATGCTATGGAAGCTCCGGAAGTTGCAGCAGATGTGGCCGCAATTGAAAAGGCTGCCAGCTCCACCCAGACGATCCTGCAGTTCTTGGATCTGTCCGTAGAGATTAAGGCGTATGTGGATGGTGAGTTGGAAGGCACCGGTAATGTTTCTGAGTTGGATGAAGCAATCGTATTTACGGTTGCAATCCCTGAAGAAGCAGCGAAAGTACCGGCAGGGTTCACCAGAGCTTATTTTGTGATCTATGTACATGATGGTGTTACCAAGCAGATTCCTGCCAAGCTGAATGAGGATGGAACCATCTCCTTTAATGCGGGTGAGTTCTCCACTTATGCATTGGCTTATGAGGATACGCTGATTACGAACCCCAATTATCCGGCAACGGGTGATACTGCTCCTGTGGCACTGTATGTAAGTGTGATGGGTGCAGCAGTAGTGGGCCTGGTTCTGGCTGGTCTGAAGAAGAGAACCGTAAGATAATAAAAATGAGGCAAGGATATGTAAAAGTATCCTTGCCATTTTTTATAGTAAAAAGGCGTGTCCGTCGGGACACGCCTTAAATTATGTAAGTTATCTCAGATAAGCAATCTCGGAATAAGCCATGATGAAGGGGCCGCTGCCTTTACCTTCGTTGGTCTTGTAACGCTCAACGATCTGATAGTTATCTTCGCCGCTGGCCATTGCAACCAGATAGATGTCATGCAGACCATTTTCGTCCAGCTTCATTTCGGTCATGGCAACAAATGCCTTGATGCCGGCCTCACGATAAGATTCATCCAGCCAACCATTACGCACACCCTTCAGGATGGTGTAAACCAGCATTGCGGTACCGCTGGTCTCCAGTCGGTTACCATCACTCACAGGCTGATCTACCAAGTTTGTCCACATGCCACTCTCGTGCTGATACTTCAGCATACCATCCACGTAAGTCTTCAGGGCAGCCTTACGCTCTTCCATATATTCTTCCGGCAGATATTCCATAACATCTACCATAGCCATGCCGTACCAGCCAATGGCACGCAGCCAGAAGAAATCGCAAACATCGTCAGCGCTATTGCCGGCGTGATAATACAGACCATTGGGTGCCAGCAGTTCCTTGGCAGCCCAGTTGAAACGCTCCTGCACCAGAGCCAGCTGAGCAGTGTCGCCATGCTTAGCAGCGTAACGGGTTACAAAGGGATGCATCATGTACAGACCATCCAGCCATACTTTATACTTCGGGGGCTTGCCGCTGGCCCAGCTGTGCCAGTAGTTGTGGCCCAGTACCTCTTCGCTGAAGTCCTTAGCAACGATGTTGCCCTTGGAATTCACATGGGTGGGACAGGTCAGATCACGATACAGGTCGTCACAGATCTGAGCGTAGTCCGGATTTTCATCGGCCAACAGAGTCATCAAAGCGGCAGTCTTATAGCAGTCAGCACCGTGATGATCCACATAACCGGCGCGGTTGCGGCTCAGAACCTTATGGCCGTCCTCTTCGGTGTCAATCAGAGCATCCAGATAGTCCTTAATATATGCGGGGTAAGCAGCGTGGTTTTCCGGGTCGCCCTTGTGTGCGCCGTACATACCTTCCATGATTACGCCGTTGTAGTAACTCCAGTTAAACAGGTAGGGATGCTGGGAGGGGTTACGATGTTCGTTATCCCAAGTGAAGAAGGTCTGCTCGTTGCAAACGACTTCATGGGGCACGTTCTTATCAGAAAGAACGGTCAGATTATCAATACAGGTTTTTGCCTTTGCAATGGCATCTTGAACTCTCTGTGTCATAAGTCAGTAATTCCTTTCTTATTTTGGTGGTTTCATCATAGCATACTTGACCGGGAAAAGCAAGTCATTTTGGTTATAAAAGGGTAAAGTTGGTCTCGGTCATGAGCTCACTATTGGCACAAAGCTGAATGCCATCCACAGCGCCCAGTCGAGTGATGGTAACGGTTTCCGGCGGAATGGGCATGTAGTCCTGGGGAGTATCCAGCAGCATGTAATAAGCAGTGGTGTAGGTGTAGTCGGTGAACAGTGCCAAGGGTTCCGGATTGTGGAAAGTCTCTACCATAAAACCATCAATGGTGATGTTCTGGAACAGATAGCAGGGATAACCAAAATCATGACGGCCGGTATTAATGGCATGGATCAGGCAGCGGCCTTCACCGGAAGGATGCCAGCTGCAGTTACGGATGGTCAGATTACCGCGGAAGGAACTGCCGTAGTCGGAACGCAGTTCGATGAAGGCAAAGGCAACAACGCGGGTACTTTCGATCAGAAAGTCACCATTGCCGATAATCTTGATGGCCTGATGACCAAAGGTGCAGTTGCGGATCACACAGTTGGTAACGCCCATGTGAGTATCAAAACGAGAGAACATGCAGTCTTCCAGCAGCAGATCCCGGCAGAAGTTGCTGGAGAAAAGTCCCCAGTAACGATGATCCTCCAAGTCGGTGGTCTGGCGGCAATGGATGAAACGTGTATCCACTGTGTGGTCGCACAGAATATCATAGCTGCCCATGGCGACAGGCTTATTGGCACTGCCGGTACACCAGTAAATGTAATGACCGGTGAACAGACAGTCGTGAACATAAGTATGGGCACATTCCATGATGTGTATAAATCCGCTGTAGGCGGTGCCGTGGGAGGCTTCACCCTTTACATAATGGGTCAGGTTGGATACTTCCACATTGGAGCGGGTAATGGTAATGTTTCGCTCGGTGGCAGTGTAGGGAGTAAAGGTGCAGTCCAGGGGATTGGCAATGGTGGTAAACTCGCCGCCGGTCAGATGAACTGTGATGGTTTCAATGGGGCGCGCCTCCACAGAGGTCACTTCATCAAAATCAAAAGCGATGGGAGAGGTCAGTGTACCGTCTGCCTGAAGGATAAAGTTGTCCCGACGGGGCCAGCCGTTGTTTTGATTCAAGCCCAAACGGATGTAGTCCCGGTGGTTTTCATTTTTAACGGATACAAACAGCTCCCGGTCATAGGGGTTTTCCAATTGGGATTGACCACGGAAAAGAGTGTCAATGCTCAAGGGCACATTTTCTTCTTTAGAGGCAACGTGGAATACATAATAGTGCAGTTCCTCACAGTCCCGGTCATCAATGATGAATTTGGCACCGGTCCAGTCCGTATCGGTACAAATTACGGCAGTGGCCTTCTTGGGAGAAATGTAGTAGCAGGCGCCGTTCTTTGCCTTTACGGCCAGATCCAGACGATTGGCTTCTTCGTGAGTCTTTACAATGGCGGGCATATCATCATGGATGCCGTCGCCGATTGCGCCGAACGCTTCATAAGTGAGATATGGTTGCATGATTTTGAACTCCTTTTCTGTTAAAATATAGATCGATCGTACTTGAGCGTAGTATAGCATTTTGAAGGTGAAAAGTCAAGGTGCTTATTCCGGTGAAACATGCTTGCTATTTTTCACCGCTCGTGCTATAATGAGGCCAAATCATAGAAAGGAAGATTTTGCAATGGTTATTAAAAATGGTAAGGCAACTGGTGTAAAGATTGCATATGTTGGCGGCGGTTCCAGAGGATGGGCCTGGGGTCTGATGAGCGACCTGGCCGCTGAAGAAAGTATGAATGGTACTGTTTGCCTGTATGATATTGATTTTCAGGCAGCGAAGGATAATGAGACCATCGGTAACAAGATTAAAGAGACCGAGGGTGTGAAGTCTGTTTGGGAATATGTGGCTTGTCCCACACTGGAGGAGGCTCTGACCGGTGCTGACTTCGTTGTAATTTCCATCCTGCCCGGTACATTTGACGAGATGCAGTCCGATGTACATACCCCCGAAAAGTACGGTATTTATCAGTCCGTTGGTGACACCACCGGCCCCGGCGGTATCGTTCGCGCACTGCGTACCGTGCCCATGTTTGTAACAATCGCAGAGGCAATCCGCAGCTACTGTCCGGATGCTTGGGTCATCAACTACACCAACCCCATGACTCTGTGCGTACGTACTCTGTACGAAGTATTCCCCCAGATCAAGGCCTTTGGCTGCTGTCACGAAGTATTCGGTACCCAGAAGCTGCTGACTGAGGCTCTGGAAGACATCGCCGGCATCAAGGATGTAAAGCGTAATGAAATCAAGACCAATGTACTGGGTGTAAACCACTTTACATGGCTGGACAGCGCTACCTACAACAATCAGGACATTTTCCCGATTTATGCAGAGTTTGCTGAAAAGTATGCCAAGACCGGTTTTGCTAAGACTGACAATAACTGGATGAACAGCCATTTTGCCTGCAATCATCGTGTAAAGTTTGACCTGTTCCGCCGTTACGGCTTGATCGCCGCCGCCGGTGACCGTCATCTGGCTGAGTTCTGCCCCGGTAACTGGTATCTGCAGAACCCGGATGTGGCCCACAGCTGGGGTTATGGTCTGACTCCTGTTAGCTGGAGAAAGGAAGAACTGCTGCAGCGCAGAGCCCGCAGTGCCCGTCTGGTCAGCGGCGAGGAGAAGTTTAAGTTGAATGAGACCGGTGAAGAGGGTGTTCAGCAGATGAGAGCCCTGCTGGGTCTGACCACTCTGGTAACCAATGTAAATATGCCCAACTTTGGCCAGCAGGAAGGCCTGCCCTATGGTGCCGTTGTTGAGACCAACGCAGTATTCTCCGGCGACAGCGTAACCCCCATTATGGCAGGCGGTCTGCCCGCTGAGGTTTTGTCCTTGGTGAGCCGCGTATCCAACAATCAGGAGACCATCATTGAAGGTATCTTCTGCAAGGACAAGGATCTGATTCTGGATGCATTCCTGAACGATCCGCTGGTAACCTGCTCTATGGAGGATGCCAAGAAGCTGTATCAGGAAATGGTGGAGAACACCAAGAAGTACCTGGAAGGCTGGGAATTATAATTCTATATGGACTTATTTGAATTCAACCGTGAGCAGGAGATGAAGACGAGCGGCCCCTTGGCCTTTCGGATGCGTCCCCAGTCTCTGGAAGAATTTGTGGGTCAGGAAGAAATTGTGGGCAAGGGGACGTTATTGTATCGTGCCATTAAGGCGGATCAGTTGGGATCGGTGATCTTCTACGGTCCGCCGGGGACGGGCAAAACCACCCTTGCCCGGATTATTGCCAACACCACCCGTTCTTCCTTCAGACAGCTGAACGCTGTCACTGCCGGAAAAAAAGATATCGAGACGGTAATTGCTGATGCCAAGTCTGATTTAGGGCTCAGCGGACGCCGTACGATTCTATTCATCGATGAGATTCAT
>JAFUJY010000080.1 GCA_017467985.1 Bacillota bacterium | reverse complement strand
GGGTTCCCGCTTTCTTCTGATGGGCCTGAGGGCCCTCCGCGCGGATATACTGACCAAACTTTAAGCGGTGCAGCAAGGGAATGCACACGGGACACAAAATCAACTGTGCAGCAAAGGCAATCAATGCCGGAACGATGGCTGAAAATTTCATAATATCTCTCCTATTTTATCATTTGACTTATAGTATCAAAAGCCATCCCGCGGGACGCTTTGACTAATATTATATCACCTGTATGCAAAAGTGAAAAGAGGTTATTTTTAAGAACTTCCAAATTTTCAAAAGAATGTATTTCCATGGAAGGATTTACCGCTGCGGCTTCCTCTGCGATGTACTGGGCATCCTTACCGCCGGTGATCAGCAGATCCACGCCGTTTTCTGCCGCATAAGCTCCCACTTCCCGATGGCCCTTCTCGGAATAAAATCCCATCTCGAACATATCACCCAAGATGGCCACTTTGCGGCCCTGGGGTTGATTTTTCAGCACGTCGATGGCTGCCTTCATGGACGCCGGACTGGCATTGTAAGAATCATCCAGCACTTTATATTTTTCATTTTCGTAGATGTTCATACGCATGGCCGTGGGGACAAAAGAAGCAATGCCTCGCTGCAGTTCTTCGTCAGACAAGCCCAGCTTTTTACCGATACCGTAACCTGCCAGCATGGAATAGACCATATGTCGGCCCAGGGTTTCTGCCTCCAGATGTACCATCTTACCCTCGCAGGATACATCTGCCCACAGTTTCATACCCTCCTGGCCCCAGGCCACTGCCCGCAGACCACACTGCTCTTCAAAGCCGTAGAGTACCACCGGGATATTCATGGTTTTGCTGAATCCATGGAGCAATTCGTCATCGCCGCACAGGAACATGCAGTCCTTTTCATCCATGAACTCCAGCATCTCCGTCTTTGCCTGTAGGATTCCCTGCTGAGACCCTAAAAATTCAATGTGGGATACGCCGATATTGGTAATGACACCCACATCCGGCTGAGCGATATTGGCCAGGTAACGAATTTCGCCAAAATGGTTCATGCCCATCTCCAACACTGCTGCCTGGGTATCCTCTTCAATCTGGAACACTGCCAGCGGCAGACCAAACTGATTATTCAGATTACCGGGGGTCTTAAAGGTTTTCAGTCCCCCGGAAAGCGCTGCTGCAATCATATCCTTCGCGGAGGTTTTACCCACACTACCTGTAACCGCCACGATCGGGATATTCAACTTACTGCGATAGTAGGCCGCCAAATCTCCCATGGCCTTTACCGGGTCTTCTGTTACAAATAACAGCTTGCCCTCAGGGATCGCAATATCATCGGCACAGTCCGCCGCTGCAAAACAGCAAACTGCACCCTTTTCATAGCAATCTGGGATAAAACGGTGACTGTCCACCCGTTCTCCCTTCATGGCCACAAACAAAGCACCTTCTGTTACTTTACGGGAGTCGATCACCACGCTGGTCACACTTTGATCCTGCAGATTCCCCCGCATTTCTCCCTGCAGTACTTTTACAATTTCTTCACAGGAAAGCCGAATCATACTGTACCTCCCATAAATGCCTTTTCTACTTCTTCCACATCGTCAAAATGGAACTTCTCCCGACCGATGATCTGGTAATCTTCATGTCCTTTACCGGCCACCAGCACGATATCCCCTTCCTGGGCGATGGCAATGGCCCGCCCAATAGCTTCCCGACGATTTTCGATGACTTCATAGGGGCAGTTGGTTTCCTTAATACCCGCTTCCACTTCCGCCAGAATCTGGAAGGGATCCTCCGTCCGGGGATTATCGGACGTAGCCACCACATAATCGCTGTACTCACCGGCCACACGGCCCATCACCGGACGCTTGGTGCGATCTCGGTCGCCGCCGCAGCCCATGACAGTGATGATGCGGTTGGTGCGGAACTCCTGGATGGTCTCCAGCACGTTCTTTAAGGCATCCGGCACGTGGGAATAATCCACCACCGCCGCCACATGGTTCGGCCCGTGAATGGTCTGGAAACGACCTCGTACAATTCGGTCCTTACGTCCCAATTCCTGTACAATAATGTCCGAATCCACACCTGCGAGCAGACCAACAGCTACCGCTGCCATGGTATTATACACATTAAACCGTCCCGGATAGGGATAAGTAATGTGCAGCATCCGGCCATCATGGCATTTCAAATCATATTCTATTCCATGTACATTCATCACCAGGTTCTTTGCCCGGAAATCCGCTTCATGGTCAATGGCATAGCTTAACATGGGGCAATATCCCGTCTCATAAACCGTCCGACCCGCCGGGTCATCCACATTGGTCAAGCCCTGCTTAGCATACTTAAACAGCTGCATCTTGGCCTCCAGATAAGACTCCATGGTTTTATGGAAATCCAGATGATCCAAAGACAGGTTGCTGAACAGTGCCAGATCAAAATAAGTACCATCCACACGATGCAGAGACAACGAATGGGAAGAAACTTCCATGACTACGGAGTGTACCTGCTGTTCCTTCATATCCACAAATAACTTCTGCAGATCGAAGGCTTGGGGCGTAGTATACTGGGAGGGAAATACCTCATCGCCGATTTTATTCTCGATGGTGCCGATCAGACCCGCCTTGCGGCCTGCCGCCATCAGTACCCGATGAATTAATGTGGTTGTGGTGGTCTTACCCTTCGTACCGGTAACCCCCACCATATACATGGATTTGGACGGTTCATCGTAAAACTTCACCGCCATCCTGGGCATGGCCGCCAAAGTGCTGTCCACCTGTAAGACGGTCATACCTTCAGGATATGCCTCCAACTCCTTTTCCACCACTGCCAGCACTGCACCGGACTGGGCTGCTTGCTGTACAAAATGATGACCGTCAAAGGCGCCGCCGCTCACGGCCACAAAGGCACTGCCTGCAGTTACCTTACGGGAGTCATACACAATGGCGTTTACCTCTTCCTGATTACCGCTGGCCAGTACTTTGTACTCCATGCCTTCCATCAATGTTTTCCAATTCATCCAAAATCACTCCTTTAGTCTAAGTATACTATGATCTTGCTGTCGGTATTGATCATTTCCCCCGGACTGGGGAATTGTTCCACCACCTGTTCCCCTGTGCCAAGCACATCCAGCGCTGCACCTCCTGCGGCACGCTTAGCCTCACTCAGGCTCATTCCCAGAAGGTCAGGCACTTCTATTTGGGAAACTTCCGGCAGTTGAGACTCTTCTGCCGTATATTCCGGCTGGATTCCCAGATAGGGCAAAATGTTTTCCAATAATTCTTTTACCACCGGGGCACACACTGTGCCACCGTAGTAGATTCCCTCCGGCTCGTCAATCAACATCAACGTCATAATCTGGGCGTCCTCCACCGGAGTAAAACATAAAAAGGACGAAATATATTTCTTGGCACTGCGGGGGAGCTTCTGACTAGTGGCGGTTTTACCGCCGATGTCATACCCGGTGATGGCCGCCTTACTGCCGCCGCCCTCGGTGATGACCGTCTCCAGGACGCTTCGCAGCGTCTGGCTTACCTCTGCATCCACCACATTTTCCGTCACCGGAAATTCCAGTGTTGTGAGGACATTGCCCTCATGATCCAAAATCTGTGTTCCAAAATGGGGCGTGATCAGCTTGCCGCCGTTGACTGCCGCAGCCGCTGCCCGCATGAGCTGCATGGGCGTAATGGCAATGGACTGTCCAAAGCCCATGGTTGCCAGTTCCACCGGCCCCACATCTGCCACATCATACATGATGCCCACTGCTTCACCGGAGATGTCTATCCCCGTCTTCTTGTCAAACTGAAACTCCTGCAGATACTCATAAAAAGTCTCTGCCCCCAGCCGCAGGGCCAGGGTCATAAATACCGGATTGCAGGAGTTCTGTACCCCCTGTACGAAGGTCTCCATTCCGTGTCCACCGGTTTTGTGACATCGGATCCTCCGATCTGCCACCGTCAATGCACCACCACAGGAAAAGGTTTCTTCTAGCTGTACCACATTCTCTGACAAGGCCGCCGCTGCAGTGATAATCTTAAAGGTGGAACCTGGCTCATAGGTGTCATTGATGCAGAAGTTTCGCCACATCTGGTTCAGCGCATTCATCTGACTGGTGCTGTCCATACTCTCCCACTGGGCCGCCAAAGCTTCATCATTGATGGTAAAGGGATCGTTCAGATCAAAATCCGGGGCAATGGCCATGGCATAGATTTCACCGTTGTCCGGATTCATCACAATGATCGCGCCCCGCTTGGCATTTTTTTGCTGGATCGTGCGCTCCAACAGTTGTTGGGCATATTGCTGGATTACAATATCCAGACTGGTTTTAAGAGTATTGCCTGCAGTTGCCTCTGCCCGCAGCTCTTCCGTCCCTTCCAGACGGATTCCCTTTGCATTGGTCAGGGTCAAAATACTGCCGTTGATCCCCTGCAAATACGGATTATAAGTCACTTCCAGTCCGATAATCCCCTGGCTGTCACTCCCGGCAAACCCAATGGTCTGGGAGGCCAGACTGCCAAAGGGATAGTATCGCTTGAAGTTCTCATCAATTTGAATGCCCGCCAGCCCAGCAGCACGGATCTCCTCCGCCACTTCCGGATCCACACGGGTCTTAATATTCTGCAGTGCTACCTTCTTTTCCACTTTAGCCAGAACTTCGTCATAATTCAGTTCCAGCTTCTCAGACAAAAGACGGGCCACTGCCTGGGTATCTTCCACCTGGGCATGGATCACGCTGATGGAACATACCGATGAACTTCTGGACAATACCACATTATTTCGGTCCAGAATGTCACCCCGACGAGCATACAACGTACGCTCCCGATAATGCAGGTTATCTGCCAGATCGGTCAAATACTCCCCTCGATACAGCTGAATATACCCTACTCGCACAATCAATGCCAAAATCAGTACTGTACACACCAGCATTGTCACCACCAGCCGCAGCCGGTAGCCTGTGGGGATTCTGGCCATAATAAGGCCCCCTTTTTCAGAGAATCCTTATATTATATGGACCACCCGATGATCTTATGATTCAGGATAAATATTCAGGTAGGGCAGAATTTTGCTCAGCACCTGGGAAGCCACCTGCTGGGCAGGCGCACTGCTGCCGCTCTTGGCTTCGTCCAGGATAATCAAGATGCCCACTTGTGGGTCATCAATGGGTGCAAAGCCTGTAAAAGACACTGTATATTTACCTTCTTCATAATCACCTTTTTCCGCAGTACCTGTCTTACCACCGATATTGTAACCTTCCAGCTGAACACCGGTACCGGTACCCTCTTCAACTACGGCCTCCATACCGCTGCGGATAACAGCCGATGTCTCTGCAGAGATCACCTGACGGATGACCCGTTCATTGGTCTCTGATATCACATTGCCGCTCTCATCCAGAATCTGCTTTACCAAATAGGGTTGTACCAGATATCCGTCATTTACACAGGCGCTTTCTGCCACCAGCAGCTGAATGGGAGTCAAGTTAAAACCCTGACCAAAGGCTGTGGTTGCCATTTCAACGGGACCCAGCGTATCTTCATCATAAATCAAAGATCTTGCGGACACCTCTCCCGGCAGATCAATGCCTGTCAACTGACCGATTCCAAAGGCCTGCTGATAAGCATAGTATTCTTCAGCCGTCATTTCTTCACTCACCTGAATCATACCCACATTACAGGAATTACGGATAATGTC
>JAFUJY010000079.1 GCA_017467985.1 Bacillota bacterium | reverse complement strand
TTATATTAGTTTGAATAATTTTCTATGGTATTATGACGAAGCGAGTGGACTTTATGGTAAGCTTTGTGGGAAACCGGAATGTACGCATGATACAGAAAATTGTAATGCGTTTATAAGAATGAAATTTAATGGAGACGGTGTTCAGATATATGAAAATAAATTATATTATGGTGATGGCCAGGGAGGACTGTATTGTGCAGGCTTAGACGGAAATGGGGAAGAATTAGTTACGGCCTTGTGGACTGGAAATGGATCTAATTTTAAGTGGATGATCCATCGAGGTTATTTGTATCAAACAGGAAATTATTATGTGGTAGAAAATGGACAAGATAAGTTGAATTTGAAAATTGCCAGGAAAAGTTTGAAGAAAGATGCAGTGGACGAGGTGTTAATTGAAATTCCGGATATGCGTGCATTGGATAACTGGCTCATTCAGGATAATAAATTATTCTTGGATGTCAGTTACGGGGCTTGGGGAAAGCGTGAATTTTATATGTATGATTTAGAAAAAGGTGAATTGACTAAGCTCATCGACGAAAAGTTCAACGGTTATATCGCGGATTACTTAGTAGACGAAGAAGGTATTACTTTCTTAGGGAGAACCTGGGATCAACACTACATATTCAGATATGATTTTGCGGAAAAAACAGAGGAAGAATGGTTTAGAGTGAAGACGGAATTGGATACCAATAGTCGATTGTCTTCAGATGGAAAATATGTAATTATCTACGATACGGAAAACATAAAGAAAGACGGTAAGGACGTCTTGTGTGGAAAAGTATATGAAGTTCATAATGATAAGACACCAGTAGGAGCATATGAGATTGAAATAGAAGAGAAGACGGGGGATGTGGAAGGATTAGGTAGTGATGAAAAAGGCTTTTATTTACGGCGGAATTATCTAGGTGGAGATGGGATGAATAGAGACATCTGGCGTATTTCCTATGATGGAGAAACTCAATGTCTGATCAAGACGGAGAGCTTTTACAAGTTAAATTAGCTCCGACAAGTAGGAGAGAATATTATGGAACTAAAACTTTCTCACGTAACTAAGCGCTACGGTAACCTGGAGGCGTTATCGGACTTTTCAATCACGTTTGAGCCCGGCATCTATGGCATCTTAGGTGCCAATGGCGCAGGTAAGAGCACGATGATGAACCTGATCACCGATAACATCAAGCGAGACGGCGGCGAGATCACCCTGGACGGCAAAGAGATTCTGACTATGGGCGACGAATTCCGCCAGTATCTGGGCTATATGCCCCAGCAGCAGGGCATGTATGAGCACATGACTGCCGAAAGTTTTCTTACATATATCGCCCGTCTGAAAGGGATCAAGGGCAAAGCTGTGAAGGAACAGGTGAATCACGTTCTGAAACTAGTGAACCTGGAAAATGTCCGCCACAAAAAGCTGCTGGGCTTTTCCGGCGGTATGAAGCAGCGGGCACTGCTGGCTCAGGCATTGTTAGGGGATCCTAAAGTATTGATCCTTGACGAGCCCACAGCGGGCCTGGACCCGAAGGAGCGTGTACGCATCCGTACATTTATTCACGAGCTGTCCCAGGACCGTATCGTTCTGTTGGCCACCCATATCGTCAGCGACATCGAGTCCATCGCCGATCAGGTGCTGCTTATGAAAAAAGGCAAGCTCCAGCGTATGGGTACACCCCAGGAGCTGATTGCGGCGATTCCTGATACCTGGGAACCGGTGGCCTATCACCTGAGCCTGGAAGATGTATATCTGTGCTTCCTGGGGGAATAAGCCATGGGAGAATGGAGACGAATTTTAGCCAATCCTCGGCGGCTGGTCTTGCTCATCGCACTGCCCCTCATCAGCGTGCTGATGTATGTGGTGGGGCGTATGGACAACATCCAGCTGGAATCCTGGGGAAAGATGGTGGAGGACAGTTCTTTTCAGCGGCAGATCGTTGAACAATATAAAGGTATGGATACTCAGGAGGCTTTGGCTGACCTGACCCAGCGAAACACCATGTTGGGAGATGTATCCATGTGGACCCGAGGCTGGGCTTTGGAAGGAGCCTCAAAAGAAGACATTATTGCCATGTTGACGGAGTATCCATCCGTTGCGGAGTTAATTGACGACACCACGGCCTTTCGTACGGAGATCCGTAAATATACCAAAGTGTATGATCTGATGATTCAGCAGATGGAGTATCTGCAGGAGTATCCTGTGTATCTGGAAAAGATCCAGAAGCAGGCCCTTCAGCAGTCCCAGACCACGGTGTTCGGCAATCATGACAGTTTTTCTTACCGCAACCTCCAGGAGACGGCTAAGCAGTTTGCCCGCATGCAGGGAGTGGAAGTGACCTTTGGCAATAATCAGGCAGTAGAATCCTGGATCGCCTTTGAACTGGCAGATTATTTATATGTGATCGGCCTGATTGTAATCGTGCTGGCCTTTTTGGAGGAACGTAAAAAGGGTTTGTGGAGTACTATCCGCAGCTGTCGCTATGGCCGGCTGAGACTGGGTGCGATTCGTGTGGGCATCATGCTGGGCATGGCCATTATTTATACGGTATTAGTGTATGGTGCCAATCTGGCCATTGCTTTTGCTCTGGATGGCGGTGGCTGTATGGGGCATTGTGTATGGCACCGAGATACAGGTGATTCTGGAACAATATCAGTACCAGACGCTGGACGCGCCGGTACAGAATCTGGACTTTCTGCAGAATTTCCCCGTTGTGATGTCAGTAAAGAGCTATATGATTTTGACCTATGCCCTGCGGTTTATCATGTTGCTGGCAACAGCCGGAGCGGCCATCTGGATCAGCGGTCGAGCCAAAACCATGGAAGCAGCCTACATGATCAATCTGGGTGTGCTAGGCGTACCGGCACTGCTCTTTGTACTGGGCATCGAGATCTGCGGTTGGGTATCACCGGTAATCCCTGTGGCGGTCAGTGAGTTACTATTGGGCCTGTGCAAGGGCTGGACCAGTGTGATTCCGTGGATCCTGTGGTTGGCAATCGGTGTGGCAGCGCTGTGGCGAAGCAGAAGAGAGTGGATAAGATGAGACAAAACGGCATTTAGAAGATAGAAGAATAGTATGAGTTTTATAATTATATGAGGATGGGAGTTGATAAATATGACAGGTATTATTACGAAAGTAAACTACAGACGTAGCTTAGCTATTTTTGAAGATGAAAATGGCGATTATGGTTATTTTGAAATGTTGGGTAGAGATGATTTGGAGGTAGATGATAAAATAATGGGAAATCTACATATTTTAGGAGAGACAACTATAATTAAAAGGAGGACTAATGAAAGATATAAAGTTATTATTGAAGATTATGGAATGTCTTTAACGATAGCGATGATGCGATGCTTTGGGTGAGATCTATAATGTACACAGAATAATAATATTTTTAGGATGCTATATTGGGATATCAGAAGTATTACGATGCAAAAGAGCAAAGGAGAGACAGAAATGAGCGAAAAGACTAACAATAAATTTGATGAAGAAAAGAATTTCGATTTGCGTGAAAAAAGGTTGAAGCTGGTATATAAGATTTTGTATGTAGTCGCGGCAGTATATGTAGGTGGAATTTTGAGTATTAATGATGATGCAGTGACACAGGCGATAGTTCCTGCATACACGGCCTTTTTTGCGACTGCAAGTTTGTTGATTTTAAAAATAATTAAATACGTTCATTTAGAACTGCAATGTATGAAAATAGGCGGAGATATTAAAGAGTCTATTTTTAGGGAAACAGAAGAGATGTATGAAAATATTTGGAAATCACTTGGATTAGAGTTAGCGCTTATAGTAGAATGGATGATTTTTAATGTTATATGTCCTGAAGTGGCGGAGTTTATACTGGGTATAGTAGCTATTGTGAGTATTATATATTTGTTGGCTTTTTTTATTGTTAAACTTGTTAATGAAAGAATACCATTGAATTTTATAAAGATAATGGATAAAAATACATTTTTGGCCGAAGGAACACTAGTATATTATATATGCAATTTATTGTGTTTAGCGATAATTAGTTAAGACTTTGTAAAAGAAGATAATTTACATCCATTATCAGGAAGAAAAAATTTAAGTCCTATTGACAGTTCCCGGAAAGTTTGGTAATGTAAAAATAGCAAGTGGGATGGAGCTAATCAATCTACTACGGTAACCCATTACCGGGAAAGCAGGGTATATGAATAGTCAGGATCGCAGAATCAGAGAATGTCTGGAAATCCATCGGGGAGAGCCGCTGGATAGAAAGCCGGTGCAGGAAACTCCGTGGGCGGGTAGGCCTGCAATTGCAAGATACATGACAACATCCATTGTGAATTTTGCATTGCGTGTCTTCATCAACGGCGAAGAAGAATATTATGATGTGGCCAATACGAATCTGTATGAAAATGCCCGATATTATCGGGAACATAAAAATGTAAGAGATGACAGAGATTCTTATTATTGGCAGTTGGGTGAGCAGATCCGCATCTTATATCATTATGGACGTTTTGGAGATCGGAAGAGCGGGCTGCTGCGTGATGAGACCGAGCTGGAAATGGTGCATATGATGGCAGAATATTTATATGATAACTGCCGCATGGACTTTTTTGAGTATGAAGTTTCCAGGACATGGAAGATTCATGAGTCGGAAAATCATCATCTGCAGCGGGCCAATGCCTATCGTATGCAGGCAATGATGGTGCAGAAATATCCGGAATATGGGGATATGATGTGTGGGGATGGACATCGTCTCAGTGAGCATCTCAAGGCGTCCACCCGCTTTTTGAAGGAATGGATTTGTGAAAGAGGCCGCAAGAGTCTGTTGGTTGAATGTGCCAGTCCGCTCTATTCCAAGCAGTGTCTAAAAGAAGCATATCATCTGTACGATATCACAGAGGATATGGAACTGCGCAGTCTGGCAGGACAATTGTTGGATCTGTATTTTGCCACCGTGGCCCAGGAGCATCTGAATGGCTGCAGAGGCGGCGGACAGGCCCGTGTCTATCCATGGTGTTATCGCAGTGGTTTTACCGCATTTCATGTGGGGCACTATTGCGCATTGGGCATCGGCCGTCCTGCACCTTTGGATGAAAATGATTACACCCCCCTGGACAGTGATTATCGCTGTCCGGAATTGATCCGTCGAATGGCCCAGGACCCCGAGATGAGGGGAACCTATGAAATTTTTTCCCGTCCCGCAGGCCTTGCAGATGCCCAGAATCATTATCCGGATTACAGTGCGGAAAAAGGCTATGGTGGGATCGTTCGTTACAGTTATTGTACACCTCATTTTATTATGGGAACGCTGCATTTTCACAGGAGACCCAACCATGACTGGCTTGCCATTAGTTCGCAGAATCGTGTTCAGGGCATTAATTTTGGTTCTGACCGAGATGCACGTATTGTGCCGGTTCCTCGGCCGAATCCAAAACCCGAAAGAGACCGTGTCTCCATGGGAACCGCCTATAATCATTGGTTTTCTGCCCAGAAAGAGGGCTGCTTAATTACCATGCCCATGCCTGAGGAATATACGGTTCATGGTGGAGAACCCATGAGCATTTGGGTTTCGTCTCCGGGAGAACTGGCGGATCATTTAGAAGAAAAGGGCGGCTGGATCTTTACCCATACGGTGGGGGCATATGTGGCCATTTATGCAGCGGGAGAGTACGAGATTGACCCAGACTGCATGGAACGAAACTCCTTTGATCAGCTGCAGCCCATGGGCAGCGGTGCCCAGATTCGCTGCAAGACTGGCGATGCTGCGGTTGTGATAGAGGCTGCGGATCGTGAAATGTATCCCACATACGCGGCCTTTGTGGATGCGGTGCTGGCCAACCACAAGCCAAAAGTAGAGGCGGAAGTCCTTTCTTATCGATCCCTTCAGGGGCATGAGTTTATCTTTGGATTAGGCAAGGATGATGGGGCCACCATTGATGGAGCCGATCCGGCAGCGGAGATCCGTGAGAGCTACAAGAGTCCATTTTTGAATGGAATCTGGGGAGAACCCACGGTGGAACTGCGTTATGCAGGGGAGACCATCACTTGGGATTTCTCGGTGAAAGAAGAATAATATATAAATGCCCTCCGGCGTATGCAGCCGGAGGGCGTCCTTTTATTCCTTCTTCTTTTGATAATAATCCTTCAGAGCCCCAACAGCTTGTCCGCTCATAGGCAGGATGGCGATCATGTTGAATATGGTCATCAGGCCGATACCGATGTCGCCCAGATCCCACACGAAGGTGTAGGCGGCCAGACCGCCGATAAAGAGCATGACCAGTGCCACGATTTTATAAATGGTTTGAGAGGTCCAGTTGTTGCCAAACAGGTAGGCCACGTTGGATCGGGCGTAGAACAGGATGCCGATAAAAGTGGAGAAACTGAAGAGCCACAGGGTAATGGCGATGAAAATAACGCCGGGCTGACCAAAATGATAATGCATGGCGGTCTGCAGCAGCTCCATGCCGGTTAGGCCTTCCAGCAGTTCTGCGGGGGCCAGCAGCATGATCATGGCGGTACAGCTGCAGATGATGATGGTGTCGATAAATACACCGAAGGCCTGAAGAAGACCAGCCTTGGCAGGATGGCTCACATCTGCGGCGGCAGCAGCACAGGGAGCCGATCCGGAACCGGCTTCGTTGGAGAACAGTCCCCGTTTTACACCGTTCATCAACACTGCGCCGAATCCACCGGCCACCATCTGCTTAATACCAAAGGCCTCGTCCAAAATCCGCTGGAACACGGAGGGCAGTAACTCAATATTCATCACAATAATGATAATTGTGATGATAAAATAAAAGACGGACATGATGGGAACCACAATATCCAACACCTTAACGGTGGTGTTCTTACGCAGGACGATAATGGCGGATATGGCCACCAGAATCACTGTGGAGCCCACAGAACCCAGAGCAGCGGAGCCTGCAAACTGCCCCACCACCGCCACATCTGCCATATTAAACAGCACCTGCAGCAGATTGGACAGCATCAGCGGTACACTGAACCAGAAGATCTGTCGTGCCAACGGGCCTCTGGTCATATCCGCATTTAATTGCTT
>JAFUJY010000078.1 GCA_017467985.1 Bacillota bacterium | reverse complement strand
CCCTCTTCTTTTATTGTTTGCTAAAGTACCAGATATTTTATGAGGTCTACAGTTATCGACCGATCCAAACATCTGGTACTTGCAGTCGAAAAATGGTCTAGAACGACTGCAAATGCCCCTTATGATTTTCCCCTTGACGAACCCTATGAATGGGAGTAAAATAAGACAGTATTCTATAGAATACTATGACGTCGGGGTCAAAAGGTATTTTGCCCCCGACTATAATAAGAAAGAAAAGGGGAAAAACAATGAAAAAGTTAATTGCAATGCTGTGTGCAGCAGCAATGGTAATGATGTCTCTGGCCGGCTGCGCTCAGGCAGGAGAGGAATCTTCTAAGAAGAGCGATTATGTGGTAAAAGTGGCCGCACTGAAGGGTCCCACCGGCATGGGTATGGCCAAGTTGATTGAGGATAATACCAATGGTACCGCTAAGAATAACTATGAGTTTACCATGGCCAGTGCCGCCGATGAAATTTTGGCGAATATTATCAAGGGTGAGTTTGATATTGCGGCAGTGCCCAGTAATGTGGCTTCTATTTTATATAATAAGACGGAAGGCAAGGTGCAGATGGCAGCTCTGAATGTTCTGGGCGTGCTGTATGTGCTGTCCACCGATGATTCCATTACCAGCATCGCTGATCTGGAAGGCAAGACCGTGTATTCCACCGGTCAGGGTGCCGTTCCGGAGATCGCTTTTAATTATATTCTGGAGCAGAACGGCCTGACCGTGGGTGAGGATGTAATGGTAGAATATAAGAGCGAGCACAGTGAACTGGCAGCATTGATGGCCTCCGGCGAGGCTGAAATCGCTGTATTGCCTCAGCCCTTTGTAACCAGTGTTTTGATGCAGAATCAAAATGTAAAGGTGGTTCTGAACCTGACCGAAGAGTGGGATAAGGCCACCAACGGTGAAAATCAGATGACCATGGGCTGTATCGTAATTCAGCAGGCCTTTGCTCAGGAGCATCCCCAGGAGCTGGCAGCATTTTTGGAGGAGTATGAGGCATCTGTTGCGTATATCACGGACGAAGCCAACCTGGAAAATGCAGCTGCATTGATTGAAAAGGCGGGTATTATTAAGGCTGCGGTTGCTCAGAAGGCGCTGAGCGCATGTAACATTGTGTATATTGATGGAAGCGAAATGGAGAGAATCGCGTCCGGGTTCCTGCAGGTGCTGTATGACAGCAATCCTGCAATGGTAGGAGGAGCACTTCCGAATGAAGACCTGTATTATCAGGGGGACGCAGAATAAGTCGATTCGGCGTTTTCTGGCGGCGGCACTGTGGATTTTGATCTGGCAGTGTCTGTATTGGTTCGTGGGAGAGGATTTGTTATTGTCCTCCCCGTGGATTGTTGTAACGAGATTGTGGCAGTTAGCCGGGACGGCTGAGTTTTGGGGCACAGTGGGCAGATCCTGTCTGGGAATTGTCGCCGGATTTATGGGCGGCGTCATTTTGGGGACGGTTCTGGGAGTGTTGACCAGCGGTCACGGCGCCTTTTATGAATTTGTTCGGGTGCCCATGAATCTGATCAAGGCCATTCCGGTGGCATCATTTATCATCTTGACGCTGTTGTGGATCCCTTCCCGCAGGCTGTCGGTCTTTATCTCATTGTTGATGGTGCTGCCCATGGTTTGGGCCAATGTGGACCAGGGCGTAAGCAGTACGGATCGCAACTTGCTGGAAGTGGCCAAGGTTTATGGCTTTAGCCGATGGAAGACCCTGCGGCATGTATATTTGCCTGCAGTGCTGCCCTTTTTGAAGTCGGCTAGCAAGGTTGCACTGGGATTTGCCTGGAAATCGGGCATTGCGGCGGAGGTTATTGTGACCCCCTTGGGCTTTATCGGCAAAAAGCTGTATGATGCCAAGGTAACGCTGGAGACGGCGGATATGTTTGCCTGGACGGCGGTGGTCATCCTCTTGTCCGTTTGTTTTGAAAAATTGTTCGGATGGCTGCTGGATCAGCTGGGCAGCGGGGAGGTCAGGAAATGAATGATTTGATTTTTGACCAGGTGTTCTTTTCCTATGAGGACAAGCCCGTGCTGCAGGATGTGACCATGACCTTTCCGGCGGGACAGATCTCCATCTTAATGGGGCGCTCCGGCATTGGTAAAACTACCATGTTCCGGTTGGCGACCGGCTTGCTGCGACCAAAAAAGGGACACATCTGGGGCATTCCGGAAAAGGGTGCAGGTGTATTGTTCCAGGAAGACCGGCTCTTTCCCTATTACAGTATCATCGAAAACTTAAAGCTTTGCGTGCCCGAGCGCAGTGAAGAAGAGTTGATGGGGATGCTGGAGGATCTGGGATTGGCCCAAGAAGCCCATAGTCTTCCGGGAGCGTTATCCGGTGGTATGCGGCGGCGTGTGGCGTTGATCCGCGCAGCAGCGGTGGATCGGGAATTATATTTATTAGATGAGCCCTTTAACGGACTGGATGAAGAGACAAAAATCTGGACGATACAGTGGCTCAAAGAGAAACTGGCGGGTAAAACCGTGGTCATTATCACGCATCAGGCGGCGGACGCTCAGATGCTTGGGGGAAACATTCTTCAGTTTGAAGAAAAAGGAGTATAATTATGCTTGAGAATTTTATGTTTAGTGTAAACGTGTCACTGCCCATTTTCGTTTTGATGTTTCTGGGCTTTTATCTTCGGAAAAAGGAGATGCTGACCGAGTCCTTTATCAGCAGTGCTAATACATTGATTTTCCAGGTGGCATTACCGGCCAAGTTGATTCTGGATACAGCCAAGACGGATTTTACCCAGTCCTTTGACTGGAAGTTCCTGCTGCTGTCCATTGGCGGAACGCTGCTGTTCTTTGGCTTATTCTGGTGGATTGGCGCCAAGGTGATCAAGGAACCTCGCAAGGTGGGTGCCTTTGTACATGGTGCCGTGCGAGGAAACTATGTATACATAGGTTTTGCATTGATTCAGAATATCCTGGGAACCGCCACGCTGCCCGGCGAAGCCATGTTGGCCAGTGCATTTATCCTGCCGCTGTATAATATTTTGGCAGTGATTGTTCTGACCATCACCAATCATCCCGGTGAAAAGGTGGATCTGAAGACGGTGCTCAAGCAGATTATTACCAATCCCATGATTTTGGGTGTGCTGATCGGCTTGCCCTTCTCCTTCCTGTGTACATTTACTGATTTTGAAATTCCCTTTGCAGTGGATAAGTCTTTGAGCTATCTGGGCAACCTGACCACGCCTCTGGCTTTGATCGTTATCGGTGCCAATACCAAGATCACTTCCATTGCCAATAACATGAAGTCCATTATTATGGCTTGTATTTTCCGTTTGATTTTGCAGCCCCTGGTGATCGTGCCGCTGGCCATGCTGATGGGCTTGGGTTCTCACGCAATATTGGTACTCTTCGTTCTGTTTGGCGTGCCCGCTGCAGCCAATGTATATATTGTTACTAAGAAAATGGGCGGCGATGCGGACCTGGGCGCAGGAATTATCGTTGTTGGAGTACTGATGAGTTTGTTCACTCTGACTGCAGGTGTATTTATTCTGAGAACTTTGGGTATTGTATAATATGAAAAAAGCAAATGTAATTGTTTTGTCCGGCCAGTCCAATGCGGTGGGCGTGGGCCATGTAAAGTGTCTTGCAAAGCATTTTTCTGCAGAAAAGATTGATCAGTACCGTCGTGGATATAATAATGTCAAGATGTACTATTTTTCCCACGACAAAAAAAGTGACGGATTTGAAAATGTCACTTTGAATCAGGCAGAACTGACCAAGGATACCTTTGGTCCGGAAGTGGGTATGGCTGAGTATTTTTCGGAGGTCCGTCCCCAGGAAGAAGTGTTTATTATTAAATGTGCCTTTGGCGGCAAAAGCTTGTATCGCGACTTTTTGTCGCCTTCCGGCGGAGAGGAATATGTGGCGGGTGCTTATGCCAACCCGGATATGACCGGTGGCGCCAATGGCGACCAGGTGGGCTGGGCCTATAATGAACTGATCAAAATAACCCATGAGGGTCTTGAATTATTAAAGGCTCAGGGGTATGATCCAAAGATCAAGGCCTTCTGCTGGATGCAGGGGGAGAGCGACGCAACGTATGAGGAGCATACGCAGAAATATGCTCAGCGATATGGTGCAATGCTGGATGATTTTAATACTGAGTTTGCCTCTTATCTGGAAGAATGCATTTATGTGGATGCAGGCATCAGCCAGCGCTGGACCTACTGGCAGGAAATGAACGAGGTCAAGGCCAAGTTTGCCGCCGACCACGGGAACTGCCGTTATATCGACACCATTGCCGCAGGGCTGACCACCTGCTACGAACCGGAAGAAGAACCGGATACAGCTCATTATGATTCGGATTGTACCATCCGGCTGGGACGAATGTTTGCGGAGAATATTTAAGATTTTATGCTGTCATATTGATTGAATCAGTATGACAGCTTTTTTAGATGATTCCATGAGTTGACGGATAGAACATTCGAGCTAGAGGCAGGATTTTATAATTTTTTGTCTTTTTTTGAATAAATAGCAAAATGACTAAAAGTTAATATGTAAAATAGTGCAAAATGGAATATATATGATAAAAGAAATTTTTTAAAGAAATTATTTGTTTAAAATTTAGTTAAAAAATATT
>JAFUJY010000077.1 GCA_017467985.1 Bacillota bacterium | reverse complement strand
GCAATAGAAAATGATGGACTTCTGAAAAAATATGTTTTATAATAAGGAAAAACTATAGGAGAATATATAGATTGATGAAGAAACAGGTTACTACGTTTACAGAAGGGCCGATTTTGATGCCTTTGATTCGTTTTGCGCTGCCCGTGCTGGCGGCATTATTTTTGCAGACCATGTATGGTGCGGTGGACTTATTGGTGGTAGGGCAGTATTCCAACGCCGGAGAGGTGTCGGCGGTGTCCACCGGCAGTCAGCTGATGAACTCGCTGACCGTGGTGGTGACCGGCTTGTCCATGGGCATTACCATTATGATTGGGCAGTACATAGGGCAGAAGCGCCCGGAAAAAGCGGCTCAGACCATTGGCAACGGTATCAGTTTATTCTTAGTGGTTACTGTGATGATGACCATTGGGATTATTGCTTTGGCGGGTCCTTTGGCTGCTCTGCTGCAGGCCCCGGAGGAAGCCTTTGACTCCACCGTGGCTTATATTCGGATCTGTGCCAGTGGTTTTTTATTCATTGTGGGTTATAACTTGCTGGGCAGCATTTTCAGAGGGATCGGTGATTCGAAGATGCCCTTGATCACGGTGGCCATCGCCTGCGTGGTGAATATTTTCGGGGATTTGTTATTGGTGGCCGTATTCAAAATGGGGGCTGCGGGTGCAGCCATTGCCACAGTAGCGGCCCAGGCCATCAGCGTGGTGCTGTCTCTGATAATTATTGCCAAGCGGCCCTTGCCCTTTACCTTTAGTCTGAAGGCGATTCGCTTTGAAGGGAAAATGATCAAAAAGATTCTGGGGCTGGGGACCCCCGTTGCCCTGCAGGATCTGTTGGTCAGCATTTCCTTTTTGGTGATTATGGCTATCGTGAATGCCATGGGTGTGATTGCATCCGCAGGTGTGGGCGTGGCAGAAAAATTGTGCGGCTTTATCATGCTGGTGCCTTCGGCCTTTATGCAGTCCATGTCCGCCTTTGTGGCCCAGAATGTGGGCGCTGGGAAATGGGATCGTGCGCGCAAAACCCTGTGGTATGGTGTGGGAGCCTCCGCTGCTGTGGGAGTGATGATGTTTTATGTTTCTTTCTTCCATGGTGATTTGCTGTCAGGACTATTTGCCAAGGATGCCCAAGTCATCGCGGCCTCGGTGGATTATCTGCGTTCATATGCCATCGACACCCTGCTGACATCCTTTTTGTTCTGCTTTATCGGGTATTTTAACGGCTGCGGCAAGACCTTTTTTGTGATGATTCAGGGGCTAGTGGGTGCATTTTTGGTGCGTATCCCCGTGGCGTTTCTGATCAGCCGTATCAGCGGAGCCACTTTATTTATGATCGGACTGGCAACACCCTCGTCCACCATTGTGCAGATTGTGCTGTGCATGGTATATTATGTCATTGTGAATCGAAAAAACAAATAAAAAAATCCCAACCATGTACAGTTACATATGTGGTTGGGATTTTTGAGTATTACACGAATAGCAAACTACTTCTTGGCATTTTTCTTTAGCGTTCCATTAATCAGCTTGCTTACATGTTTATAAACCAGCAGCGTTACGGTACTGACCAGCACACCCTTTAACAGGTTAAACGGAACAACAATCAAGATAGCGAACATCCATACACTGTCAATTGCCCCCCAGATTGCCCGGCCGGCCTCCAGAATGGGTTCCATGCCGCCGAAGAAGTTCTCGGCGTACCAGGGCAGCAGGATAGCGGCATTGACAATGGCGCCGAATACCAGTAAAAACAGTGTGCCGGCAATGAGACCCAGCAGCGCGCCCTTGCGAGTATGTTTGTATTTATAGATGATGCCCGCCGGCAGGATGAAGGCACAGCCCACGATGAAATTGGCCAAATCCCCCACATAAGCGGTGGAAGTGCCCTTAAACAACAGTTTCAGGATGATTTTCAAACCTTCAATGATGACACCGGCCACAGGACCCATGGAGAAGGCACCGATCAAAACCGGCAGTTCGCTAAAGTCTAACTCATAGAAGCTGGGGGCCAGGAAGGGCAGCGGAAACTCAAAAAACATAAGGATAAAGGCCAAGGCAGACAGCATGGCGATGAGAACCAGATTGTGCGCGGTGAAAAGTTTGGACATGATAAAATCCTCCTTAAAAATAAAATAGCCCGGAAATACAGGCCTTCCGGGCAGAAATAACAACACTACGGTCTTCTTTCATCCAGACTATAACTGTCGGTTCCGGAGTTGCACCGGATCGGCGCTTGAGAAGCGTTCGCGGACTGTACCGCCGGTAGGGAATTACGCCCTGCCCTGAAGATCTTAACCTAATTCTAATGGGAATTTAAGAAAAAGTCAAGTATTTTTCTTGAATCTTAAGCGGGAATAGGATATAATAAATCCGTTGCAGGATTAATATTAAGGAGTTGGTTGTCATATATAGTGTTTTAGGTTTTGCAGCGGCTTTTTTAGGAATTATGGCTTTGTTCCGGTTGCCTCGGTTTTATGATCATGAAAAGGGTAAGCTGCGTTTTAAAAAGTGGATTATGAGCGGCTCAGTTAAGTCCGTTGTATATACGTGTTTAGGTATTCTTTTTATTTTGCTGGCCAATGGTGGTTTGGACATGCTGCCCAGCTACATCCTGCACACAATTTTTTCTGCGGGGACATTGGTGGGAGGTCTGTTGAGCTTTGTGATTTTCGGCTATGACCATCTGAAGTATAAGACCAAGCATGAGAAGGATTTTGCCAAGAAAAAAGAGAAGCGTACTACAGCCGTGGATGACAGCGCTGTGAATAAGATCCGCATGCTGCGTATCCAGATTCAGGAAGAAATCAAGAATAAAGAGCAGGAAGCCCGCCGCATGATGAACGATACATATCTAAAGGAGTCGGCCAAGGCGGAGATCATCCATCGTTATGCGGACTGTGTTCATCTGCTGCAGGAATTGTACGCAGAAGCCAGCAATGTCCTGGCATATCTGGAGACCAACGGGTCCCATTTTACCTTCGATATGGACGAGCTTTATGTATCTGAGAGCAAGCAGAGTGATCTGCAGGAGCAGCTGGATAAACTGCGGGCGTTCCGCCAGCTGAATATGAGCAGCACGGATGCCACGATTGATGAATTAATGAGAAAGTATGACGCTGATTTTCAGAGGATTCGTTCGGACGGTCAGCGGTATCAGCAGGTGGGAAGATGACAAGTAGAGTTTGGGAAACCGATACAGCCGAAGAGACGGAGTTGATCGGTGCAAGGCTGGGGCAGTATGCCCAGGCCGGTCAGGTATATGCCCTGGATGGAGATCTGGGTGTGGGCAAGACCGTGTTTGCCCGAGGATTTGCCCGGGGCATGGGTGTGGAGCAGGATATTATGAGTCCCACCTTTACCATTGTGCATGAGTACCGGGAGGGGCGCCTGCCACTGTTTCATTTTGATGTGTATCGCCTGATGGATGAAGATGCCCTGTGGGACATTGGCTGGGATGATTATTTGGATGCAGGCGGTGTGTGCCTGGTGGAATGGGCCTCTCAGTTGGCGGACAGCATGCCGGAGGACACCTGGTGGATCACCATCGAAAAGGATCTGTCCCAGGGCGTGGATTACAGAAAAGTAACACTTCGGAGGGAAGTATGATTATTTTAGGAATTGAGGCGGCGGCCAAGGTGGCCGGCGCGGCAGTATATCGAGACGGTCAGATTGTGGCAGAACAGATGGTGAATGGGACATTGACCCATTCCGAGACCTTGATGCCCATGGTGGATGCGGTATTAAAGGCGGCCAATATGCAGCCCAAGGAGCTGGATGCTATTGCGCTGACGGCAGGCCCCGGATCCTTTACCGGTCTTCGTATCGGTGCAGCCACAGCAAAGGGATTGGCCCTGGGGTTAAATATTCCCTTGATTCCCATCTGCACATTAGAGGGTCTTGCAGCCAATATGGGCCCGACAGATCACTTGATTGTGCCCATGATGGATGCCCGGAGAAATCAGGTATATACAGCGATTTATGATTATGAAAAGGGCGAAGTGATGGCTCCTGAGGCCATGGCTCCGGCAGATCTTGCAGTCAAACTGCAGGAGTTGGGACGCCCCGTCGTTGTATTAGGGGACGGATCTGCGTTGTACGTTGAGAAATTACGGGAACTGAGTCACGTTCCGGTTGTTTTGGCGCCTGCCCATCTGCGCCACGCCAGTGCGGGTACGGTTGCGGCTTTGGGAGCGAAAAAGTATGAGCAGGGTCAGTCTATCAGCGGCAGTCAGCTGGAGCTGAACTATCTGCGCAAGCCCCAGGCAGAGCGTGAACGGGAAGAACGTTTGGCAAGGGAGCATCAAGGATGATTATTTATCGAGATATGGCAGAGGGGGACATTCCTCAGATCATCGAAATCGAGAAGGCATGTTTTTCGGATCCTTGGTCGGCGGATGCGATGCTGCGGGAACTCCACGAAAATGCCCATATGGCCCATTATAAGGTGGCCTGTGATGGGGAAAAGGTGGTGGGATACGGCGGTTACTGGCAGGTGTTTGACGAGGCCCATATCACCAACATTGCGGTGCATGGGGACTATCGTCGTCAAGGGATTGGCCGAGGCCTGCTGCAGGCGCTGGAGGCAGAGTATCCTAAGCTTGGGATAATGTATGCCACCTTGGAGGTGCGCTTAAGTAACGAGGCCGCACGGCAGTTATATCTGCAAAATGGCTTTGTTTCGGTGGGAATCCGGCCCAATTATTATGAAAAACCTCGAGAAAATGCGGATATTATGTGGAAAACCTGCGGAAATATAGAGTAAGCAGAATCGGAGATTATACAGTAATACTAGTGTATAATCTCCGATTATTTTTAAGTGATCAATTATTTACAGGGGGGGAATAGCTTAACGCAAGTGCTTCTAAAGACTTAAAATCTAAGCATCTTTTACTAATAGGTTCATTGGGATATTCGGAACGGATTTTATATAATTTTAACGCGGATTGATCAAGATTTAATTTATTAATGATTTTTAATTCTTTTTGTAATAGGGCTATATAATCTTTCTTTTCGTTATCATTTTGAAATGTACGATGTTGGTCTATGTCAGAATAATTTAAGTCGATAAGTAATGATGTTTTAATTGGAAACATATAATTGAGATTAACTACAGCGAGGAGTTGTTTGGTATTGTTGTCGTAAAGTTTGTGAAAATCAAGTTGCTGTTTTAATTTGGTGTGACGTGGTTGAGCATGTGATACTTGTGTTACATAGGATAACTCTTCGATAGTAAAAAGAACGCCAAAAAAAGGCTTGTAATGGTCGCGACCATAGTTTGAATTGGGAATTCGGTGGTCGCCATTGGTTCGTAAATAATTCAGGTAGTTTTCATCAATAATTTTCCAGCGCATTAGTTCCTCCTTTGGATAAAAAAGAGACGGACGCATGTCCGTCTCACGATTAAGACAGTTTTGACGGGATCTGCAAACCCCTATGAATCCGGTTTTGACTGGCTCCGTAAACCAACTATTAAGACAGTTTTGGTGGGATCTGTAAACCGCTGCTAAAGATGAAGCTAATCATCTTTACAAATATAGTATACGCTGGATTTATAAAAAATGCAAGAGTTTTTATAACCATTTTCTCATTTCTTTCAGGGCCGCCTTTTCAATGCGGGAGACCTGGGCCTGGCTAATGTGGATTTCCTCAGAAACTTCCATTTGGGTTTTGCCCTTGAAAAAGCGCAGGTATAGAATCTTTCGTTCCCGTTCATTTAGTTGTTCCATGGCTTCACCCAGAGCGATATGCTGCAGCCAGTCCTCGTTGGTATTTTTGTCGTCTCGAATTTGGTCCATGACGTACAGGGCATCTCCATCGTCGTGGAATACGGGCTCGTACAGCGAGATGGGATCCTGGATAGCATCCAGGGCGAAGACCACATCCTCTTTGGGAATCCCTAGTTCTTTGGCGATCTCATCCACCGTGGGCTCCTGTCCCTTTTGGCGGGTGAGAGCTTCCCGGACCTGGAGGGCTTTGTAGGCAGTGTCCCGCAGGGAGCGGCTGACCCGCATAGGACTGTTATCCCGCAGGAAACGGCGCAGTTCCCCCACGATCATGGGTACGCCGTAGGTGCTGAACTGCACACCCAAACTGGAATCAAAATTGTCAATGGCCTTGATCAGCCCAATGCAGCCTACCTGAAAAAGGTCGTCTGCATTTTCCCCTCGATTGTAAAAACGCTGAATAATGCGCAGGACAAGACGCAGATTGCCGCGGATGAATTCTTCCCGGGCCTGCATATCTCCTTCTTTGATTCGTTTTAATAATGTACTCTTTTCTTCTTGGGTAAGTGTGGGAAGTTTTGCCGTGTTAACGCCGCAGATCTCAACTTTGTTTATCATGAATCCTACCTCCTGTTGCTTACAAGAGTAGGATGGACGGTGAATCAAAAAAATATTCAATTACCGCTTGCAATCTACAGGAAAATATGTTATAAGTTAGAAAAAAAGTAAAGGAGTTCGAAAGATGAAGGTTTTATTTATTGGAGATTCCATTACAGATTGTGGTCGCAATACCAATGCAGGTTATCGTTTTAGTCTGGGACAGGGCTATCCGGTGCTGATTGCCAGCAAATACGGTGTAGCGGAGCCGGGAAAATATGAGTTTATAAATACAGGCATCAGCGGCAACCGTATTGTGGATATTTATGCCCGTATCCGCATAGACTGCTGGAACCATGAGCCGGATGTGATCAGTCTATTGGTAGGCGTCAATGATGTACTGCATACTTATCTGCGGGATAACGGAGTGGAGGCCGATCGCTTTGAACGTATGTACGACATGCTGGTGGATGATACCCTCAAGCGCCTGCCCAATGTGAAGATGATTTTGATGGAGCCATTTGTGGCTCCGGGAGATTATACCCGCGAAAATTACGAAGAGTTCCGGGCAGAAGTGAAGCTTCGTGGTGAGATCGTAGAACGTATTGCCAAGAAGTATAATCTGAAATATGTTCCCTTGCAGGAAAAGTTTGATAAGGCTTGCGGCGACCGTCCGGAACTGTTTATTGTGGATGGTGTGCATCCTAGCTATGCTGGTCATCAGCTGATTGCTGACTCATGGATGGAAGCTTTTGAGGAGATGTCAAAATGACTCAAGAACAGTATTTGAAGAATTTACAGGTTCCTACCGGCCCTGTGGACGTAGTGTTGGATACGGATGCCTATAACGAAGTGGACGATCAGTTTGCCATTTCCTATTTGCTGCATTGCCAGGACAAGCTCAATATCAAGGGCTTTTGTGCGGCTCCCTTCTTTAACAGCAACTCCACATCCCCGGAAAATGGCATGGAGAGAAGCTATGATGAGATCTTAAAGCTTTTGACCTTGGCGGGGAAGGAAGAATTTAAGGCAGTGACCTATAAGGGGTCTCGTAATTATCTGGTGGACGAGACAACGCCTCAGATCACAGAGGCGGCTGAGTTTATGGTGAAGCTGGCACAGGGTTATTCTCCGGAAAAGCCGTTGTATATCGTGGCTATTGGTGCCATTACCAATGTGGCATCTGCACTGTTGATGGATCCCTCCATTGCGGAGAAGGTGGTCATCGTATGGCTGGGCGGCCACTCTTTGGAGTGGGAGAACTGTAAGGAGTTTAATTTGATTCAGGATGTGGCTGCGGCTCGTGTTGTTTTCGGCTGTGGTGCTCCGGTGGTTATGCTGCCCTGTATGGGAGTTGTGGATGCATTCCGTATCAGCGGTCCTGAGCTGAAGGCTTGGTTCGCCGGGAAAAATGCCCTGTGCGATTATTTGTCCGAATATGCACATTCCTGCATGGCAGAACATGGGGATAAAGTGTGGAGCCGCGTTATTTGGGATGCCTGCACCATTGGCTGGCTGATGAATGACGAGGGCAAGTTTATGAAGAGCCGTTTGGAGCCGGCGCCCCTGCCGGAATATGATGGTCATTATACCATCGACCCGGCACGCCCCCTGATTCAGTATGTATGGCATATTGGGCGGGATGCATTGTGGCAGGATATAATTGACAGGATTGGGAAATAAATAGTATTGCAGTATAAAAATAGTAAAAGTCTATGTCATAGCAGTATAAAAACGCTGAAAGTCTATGCATTTACAGTACAAAAATAGTGAAAGCCTACTGCGGCGCAGTAGGCTTTTAGCATATAGATATAACAAAAAACCTCTCTTTTTCAAGAGAGGTTTTCGTGCGGATAACAGGAGTCGAACCTGCATGAAGGAACCTTCACATGGACCTGAACCATGCGCGTCTGCCAATTCCG
>JAFUJY010000076.1 GCA_017467985.1 Bacillota bacterium | reverse complement strand
TGCTTCCTTTAGCCACTCTGGTTACACCTAATATCCCTGAGGCCGAAGTGCTGTCCGGTCTGTCTATTCAAAATCGGGAAGATATGCAGGCAGCAGCCAAACAGATCGGTGATACCCATGGGATTGCTGTTTTGTTGAAGGGAGGGCATTGTATCAACGATGCCAATGACCTTCTCTATGCAAAAGGCTAATTCCGATGGTTTAAAGGCAAACGAATTGACAATCCCAACACCCATGGCACCGGCTGCACTCTGTCCTCGGCTATTGCCGCGAATCTGGCTAAGGGCTTCTCGCTGGTAGAGTCCGTATTCCGGGCTAAGCAGTATATCTCCGGCGCATTGGCATTTAATCTGGATCTGGGCCAGGGCTCCGGCCCCATGAATCATGCCTTTGATCTGCAGAGTGAATACGCAAAGGGCATGAAGTAGAATGACGAAAATAATTGTAAGAAAATAGAAGTAAAGGTAAAGGATTATGCAAAAGGTAAAATAATAGAAAAACCGGAAGCGTTCGGGTCTGAAATATCCCGAAGGCTTCCGGTTTTTAATCTGAATCCTAAAAATTATTCCTTGCTCAGGAAGGTCTGCAGATCGATCATGCCCTTTGCCAGCATCAGGAATCTATCATTGTATTCATCCACCAGCACGCAGGTGCAGGAGATCATATACTGGATCAGGTCCACACCAATTTCGCTCTCGTGGAACGCATTGGTCAGACGGAAGCTGATGCTGCCTTCCGACAGGTCGTAATCAAAGCAACCGTCGGACAGAGCATAGGATGCGTGGCAGGCAGCAATGGCACCTTCGATTCTATTCTCTTCCGGGAACTTGAAGCACAGGGGAGAGAGAATGCGGATCAACTGTCTGTCTTCATCTGCCCACATGATGAACTTGATGGGAAGATCTTCACCACTTACATTGAAATGTACCAGATTCTTCTCGACGTCCTTCTCATAATTCCAGTTTCTCTGGTCAAGAGCCTGGATCATCGTATCATATACTTTTAAAGCAAGCTGTTTCTTATCCATAATCGCACCTCCCGTTAGTTATTAACCACTTCGATGAATTTTTCAATCGTTATCATACCTTTGACCAGCATCAGCAGCTTATCATTGTACTCGTCGATGGTCTGGCAGCTGCAGAACAGCAGATAAAGGAATACGGTTTCAGACAACTGACTTTCGATGAAACTGTTGCTCATACGGAAGAAAATATGGCCTTCGGCAATATCGAAATCAAAGCAGCCGTCTACGAGGCAGTTATTAATGAGGGAAACAGCAACTGCGGCGTCCAGACGCTTGTCCTCCGGTACGGTAAAGGGCAGATGGGAAAGCAGTGTAACCATCTGTTTCGTCGGATCTACCTTAATCACGAGTTCCATGGGAAGATCATCGCCGGTGGCGGAGCAGGTGATCTTCAGGTCCTGATCATGTCTTTCGTACTTCCAGTTCTTGCTGTCAAGCGCGCTGCAGAGGGTAACATATGCGTATACCGCAGCCTGATTCAGTTTTTCTTGATCTGCCATAATTTCTTTTCCTCCTTCATCAATTGGATATGCAAATCTCAGTCTAACAGTAACATAAAACAAGATGTGCGTCAACAGCAGGATTTCCTCAAAAAGAACCACGCTTTTGATTGAAATAGTCCTCTTTTTTTGTTAATATGTATAGAAAATAGATACAAATGTGAACAAAGGAGAGCATCAAAAATGGTGTACTTACTACTTGCCATCGCCAGCAGTACGGTGATTTCATTGTTTATGCGGATCGGAGAGAAGCATATTAAGAATCAGATGGGTATGTTTATGGCCAATTATGCCGCATGCATCTTCCTGTCACTGCTGATGAAAGAGCAGAGCGTCGGATTCTGGGGGGAGAAGGTCGGACTTACGGTTCTGTTAGGATCTATTACCGGTTTCCTGTATCTGGCGGGTTTTATTCTTATGAAATATAATATGAAGCACAACGGTATGGTATTGACATCCACTTTTATGAAGCTGGGTGTTCTGATCCCTACGTTGATGGCAGTGATGGTATTTCATGAGGTGCCGAGTATTTTGCAGACGATCGGTATTATACTTGCACTGGTTGCTATCGTCATGATTCATTTTGAAAAAGAAGCGGTTCAGTCGGGCGGTAAAAAGATATGGCTTTTGATTGTTCTGATATTTGCGGGAACCGGAGATTCTATGTCGAATGTGTTTGAGCAGATAGGGAATCCGGAGGCTAAGGATGTATTTCTTTTTATCACTTTCCTGGCGGCTTTCCTGATCGCTTTGATTCTGGCTCTCGCCAGCAAAACAAGGGTAAGCCCTGTGGATTTGTTTTTTGGCGTGCTGCTTGGAATTCCGAATTATTTTTCATCCCGTTTTCTGTTATTGGCTCTGGGAGAAGTTCCGGCAGTTCTGGCATATCCCATCTACAGTGTTGGAACGATTGTGGCAATTGCGCTCATTGGTGTAATCTTTTTTAAGGAGAAAATCAGTAAAAAGAAAGGGATTGCTCTTGGGCTGATCATGCTGGCACTGGTATTGTTGAATCTATAAGCAAAAAAGCGTGACCTGTTACGGGTCACGCTTTTGTTATGGTGATAATTAAAGATTAAAATAACGGTCAAATTCCGCGGGGTGAGGAATCGCAGCCAGCTCCAGGCATTCCTGTCTCTTGTTCTTGATGAAGTTTTTGATCAGGTGCTCAGGGAATACGCCGCCGTCAGTCAGATAGTCATGATCTGCTTCCAGGGCATCCAGGGCTTGTTCCAGAGTGGTGGGAAGCTGAGTCAGCTTCGCCTTTTCTTCCTCGGTCAGATGGAACAGGTTCATATCGTAAGGCCCCCATCCATTCTCATGAGGATCGATCTTGTTCTTCACGCCATCAAGACCGGCCATCAGAAGCGCTGCATAGCACATGTAAGGATTACAGGTTGCATCCGGATTACGAAGCTCAAAACGACGCAAATTGGGTGTTTTGGCATATG